>JAJFIU010000151.1 GCA_021774695.1 Alphaproteobacteria bacterium
AGATGACCGAAGACGACATTGCTGACGTGATTGAAGCTTTTGCCCAAGGGGCAGCCGACGCCGAACGCCTTGGTTTTGACGGCGTGGAAGTACACGGTGCGCACGGTTACATTATCGATCAATTTTTCTGGGACGGGCTCAATGAGCGTACCGATCAATGGGGCGGCGACCTGGTTAAGCGCACCCGCTTTGCCGCTGAAATCATTAAGGCCATTCGCAAGCGGGTCAGCCGAGACTTTCCGGTGATCCTGCGCTGGTCGCAGTGGAAGCAGCAGGAATATTCGTCCCGGCTTGCCGAAACACCTGAAGAATTGGCCCAGTTTTTAGCACCACTCGTTGAGGCCGGGGTTGATGCCTTTCACTGCTCAACCCGTCGTTTCTGGGAGCCTGAATTTGAAGGCAGCGACTTGAATTTGGCCGGCTGGGTTAAAAAGCTCACCGGCAAACCCACCATCACAGTTGGCAGCGTCGGGCTTGATACCGCGTTTGCAGAAGAAGGTCAGGGCGAATTTTCCGAAGCCAAAACCGTCAGCCTGGACGGCGTTGAAAAACGCGTAGCCGCAGGTGAGTTTGACCTGGTTGCTGTCGGGCGCGCACTAATCGCCAACCCTGAGTGGGCCAATCAAATTAATGCCGACGACGGCGCAGGTCTAAAACCCTACAAGCGTGAAATGTTGACGGAACTGGTTTAAATCAAACCAACTAATCAGCATTCCGTCTATTGGCAGCAAGGCGGGTCAAGCCGCTGATACGTCAAAATCAAAGCCCAGCTGGTCACCGGCCGGCGGGCGAAACAGGTCTGTTTTAAGCTCGATCGGCCTTTGATTAAGATGCAGGCGCCTGCACAGATTGCCAAAGCGCTGTTTCATCAAATCGGCCTCAAGGCCCTTGCCCTTCATCCGGTGTTTGAAGCGCGGGTCGTTCAGTCGCCCGCCCCTGAGCGCCGCTAGCCGGTTCAACACGCGGTTTTTGCGGTTCGGATAATGTTCTTCCAGCCATTCTTCGAACAAACCGGCAACCTCCAGCGGCAGCCGCAATAAAATATAACCAGCACTCTGCGCCCCGGCGTGGGCAGCAGCTGCAAGCACATGTTCCATCTCATGGTCGTTCAGTGCCGGAATAACCGGCGCGAACATCACGCCGGTTGGCACACCGGCGTCGGACAGCAGTTTTATTGCGTCCAATCGCCGCTGCGGCATCGCAGCTCGTGGCTCCAACGTACGCGCAAGGTTGCGGTCGATTGTGGTGACGGACAAAGCAACTTTGACCAAACCACGGCGCGCCATCGGCACCAACAGGTCCAAATCCCGCACCACAAGTCTGGATTTGGTCAATATGGTCACCGGGTGGTCATGCGCTGCCAGCACTTTGAGAATGCTGCGGGTGATTTTACGTTCCCGTTCGATAGGCTGATAGGGATCGGTGTTGGTACCAAGCGCAATAGGTGCTGCTTTGTAATTTTTCTTTGAAAGCTCTGCCTCCAGAATTGCCGCGGCATCTGGTTTTGCAAAAAGTTTACTTTCAAAATCCAACCCCGGTGACAGGCCCATATAAGCGTGTGTTGGCCGCGCGAAACAATAAACACAGCCATGCTCGCAGCCACGGTAAGGGTTAACCGACCGATCAAATGGTACATCAGGAGACTTATTACGCGTGAGAACAGATTTGGGAAATTCATCTGTAACTTCGGTACGCAGTCGCTCAGATTGGGCGTCCAGATTTCGGCCATCGGCCCAACCATCACGGAAAATGGCCCGCTGCAGCGGCTCGAACCGTCCGCTGTCATTGGACACAGCACCCCTGCCCTTGTGAACCTTGTTAAATTGCTGGGCATTTTGTTCCCGTTTATGGCTTTTCACCATCCAGGGCGAATGGTTGGCAGCCGCTGAATATGTTCTGTTTTCTTTCATCATGGCTGCACCATACCACAAGAACAAAACAAGAACAAATGATAATCTGAAGTTTGCTTGACCTGCTTTGGTTACGACATTACATTTCGCGGGCATATATCTTGGAAAAGCAAACTGCCAGTGACCAAAAAAACGTCAACATTGATGAAACTGATCGTCCTCTGCGCCCTGATGTGGGTGCAGACGCTTCAGGTTGACCATGTCACCGATCAGGCGCTTGACGGCCCGCATACAGACTGTCTGGTTTGTAAAAGTATCGGCGACTCTGCACCGAGTGGTGCGGCCATCGCACTACAAGCAGACCATGAATATGGGAAAACCTTAGTTGATGTCTATGTTAACCAGCCAGTACAGCAGGTTACAAACAGTATCCACTCTGCCCGAGCACCACCCATTACGTCCTGACTGAAGCCCGCCGACACTGTCCAGCTTGCTTCACCACAATCATATCATCACAAAATTTATACGTCCGATTCCCTAGGGAACGGAAAATGATACCGATTTCACAGGACATTTTTATGCAACGCCACCCCGCTTACAACACCGCCAAAAGACTAGTACCGGCCCTTTTAGCCGCAACCACTTTATCATACAGCATTTCGGCAAATGCGGCAGAATCACTAGTGCCCCCGCTGGAAGACCAATTGGAAGAAATTATTGTTTCTGGCGCATTTGAGGGCCGCAAGCTGGGAGAAACCATCTTGGGAGCAACTATCCTCAAGCAAGATGAGATACTGCGGCGGCTGAACGGCTCTATCGGCGAAACTCTTCGAAGCCAACCGGGCATCAGCTCAACTTTTTTTGGGCCCGGCGCCAGTCGCCCGATCATTCGCGGGCTGGGCGGGGACCGTATTCGGGTTCTGGACAATGGTATTGGGTCTATTGACGCATCTTCCACCAGCCCGGACCACGCGGTGGCGGTAGAACCCGCGCTTGCTGAACGTATCGAAATATTACGCGGCACCGCCATGCTTATTTACGGCAGCTCAGCGGCTGGCGGCGTGATCAATGTTATCGACGGGCGCATCCCAACTAAAACGCCAGAAAACCGCATTGGCGGCGCTGTGCGATATGGCTATTCATCCGTAAATCAAGGACACGAGGCCACCGGCACTCTCACTGCGCTTCTGGCTGATTCAGGCGGCAAGCAACTAGTATTCCACGGCGACTATTTTTACCGTGACGCTGATAATTATGACATCCCCGGTTTTGCGGAAAGCAGCCAGCTTCGCGCGCTGGAGGAAGCCGAAGGCGGAGCCCCTGAAGAAGAGAGTGAAGAAGAAGCATTCGGCACTATTGAGAATACCGCCGTCCGCTCTGAAGGTGGTTCCGCGGGGCTAAGCTTGATCTTTGATGATGGCTTCCTTGGTCTGAATGTTCGCAAACTGGATAGCCTGTACGGCGTTCCAGGCGGCCATGGCCACGAGGAAGGAGCAGCAGAAGACGGCGAAAACGAAGAAGAATTCGTCCGTATCGATCTGGTCCACACTCGCTATGACCTTTCCGGTGAGTTGAACGGTGACTTTGGCTTTTTCTCTAAAGCAAAAGTCAGATTTGGCTATTCAGACTATACCCACACCGAACTTGAGGGCGACGAAGTCGGCACGGTATTTTCTAATGAAGGCTGGGAAGGTCGTTTGGACCTGATTGAAAAAGGCGGTGAGAACTGGAAAGGCTCAACCGGCTTACAAATTCGCCACAGGGATTTCTCAGCCGTCGGCGCGGAGGCCTTCGTGCCGCCAGCCAAAAGCACGCAAATCGGTATTTATACAGTTAAAGAATACACCACCGGCAATTGGCGTTTTGAAGTCGGCGGACGTTTTGAAAATACCAGCTATGATGTCGCAGTTTTGAATGCTGAGCGATCATTTAATGGCTTTAGCAGCAGCGCAGGTATTGGGTATGACATCGATGACGATACGTTCATCGGTGCCACCCTGTTTCGCACCGAGCGGGCACCTTCAACCGAAGAACTATTCTCCAACGGCCCGCATTTGGCCACCAATGCTTTCGAGTTAGGAAACCCTGATTTGGGCTTGGAGGTAGCAACCGGCCTTGAAGCCACAATATCCCTCGGCTCTGGTCCTTTCAGTTTTATCGCCAACGTCTATTTCACCAGCTACGACGATTTCATTTACGAAGTAGCTACCGGCGAGGAAGAAGACGAACTTCCGGTTTTTGAGTTTCGCGCCAACGACGCCCAACTGTATGGTTTCGAAATGAAATCCGAGTATCACGTGGGGTCGTTTAAAACAGCGTCGCTCGGTGACATCGACGTCCATCTGGACGGGCAAATTGACCTGATAAAAGCCGACCTGGACCGCGGCGGAAACGACACCATTCCGCGTCTGCCGCCGGTTAGCGCCCTGATTGGTGTAGAAGCGCAATCGGCGACATTCGATCTTCGCACCGAACTGGAGGTCGCTGGCAGCAAAAACGAGGTTGCGGATATTGAATTGCCGACCGATGGATTTGCTTTCTGGAACGCATATTTGTCGCTGCGCCCTTTTGACAACAAAGGTATCTCATTTGCCTTGCAGGCTACTAATCTGTTGAATACAACTGGTCGGCCACATACCAGTTTCCTAAAAGAAGTAGCCCCGCTTCCCGGTCGTAATGTTCGACTGTCGCTGAGGGCGGAATTTTAGGCTCGCATAAAGTAAACCCTGACGGATAATAGAGAAGCGGCGAATGACTGGATAATCGTGGCTTTTTCAGTATGCTAATGCCCAAGTATCTAACTAGTGCCTCATGTCGCACCATGCCAGAGGCTATAGGGGAACAATCATGGAACTCGTTGAATTTTCGCTTGAACGCATTCAGTCGCTATTTGAGAACACCGTTGATCATAATCTGTCCGACAGCGGCGTCCACCCCTACACCATGCGCGAACTGTTAACGCCTGAGCAAATAGAACAGGTGCTGGATGTGGAGCTGGGTTACGGCTGGACCAACGGGGAGCCTGCACTGCGCCGGTCGGTCGCCAACCTATATAGAGACCGCAGTGCAGATGAAGTAATCATCACCAATGGCTCTGCGGAAGCCAATATCATTATGGTCATGTCGATGCTTGAGGCGGGCGACGAGCTTATCGTTGTGGTGCCCAACTATTTGCAAATATGGGGATTTGCCAAAGCACTGGGCATTGTTGTGCGCGAAGTGCCCCTGCGCGAGGATACCGGCTGGCAGCCCGACATGGACGAACTGGCCCGCGCGGTTACCCCGCAAACCAAAATGATCACCATTTGCCATCCCAACAACCCCACCGGCAGCATATTGTCGCCGGAAGGTATGGATGCGCTCGTGGCCTTTGCCCGCAAACACGACCTTTGGCTGCACGCAGACGAAGTTTACAAGGGGTCGGAACTAGACGGTGTTGAAAGTAGCAGTTTTGTCGACCTTTATGAGAAATGCATCATCACATCGGGTCTGTCGAAAGCCATCGCTCTGCCTGGTCTGCGCATCGGTTGGCTGGTTGGCCCCAAAGACGAAATTTACAAAGCCTGGCAGAGCAAAGATTACACCTCGATAACCGCAAGTGCGGTGAGTGAATTTATCGCAGATATCGTGGTGCAACCGACAAAACGCGCCGAAATTTTGGTACGCAGCCGACGTATCCTGAATGAAAATGTGGCGCTTTTATCTGGCTGGCTAGACAATAACGCCAACCTGTTTTCCTGCATCTTGCCAAAAGCAGGCGGCATGGCCTTTGTGCGCTATAATATGGACATCAATTCGACTGATCTGGTGCACCGGCTGCGGGAACACCGCAGCATCATGTTGCTGCCTGGCGATGTATACGGAATGGATCACTTCATTCGATTAGGCGTCGGCGCACCAAAAAGCCATATTGAACAAGGCCTCAAGCATTTATCCGATTATGCAAGGTCTGAATTTTAAGGTTTCAAGTTTCTTGCCCGATAATATTATTGTGTCTCACCGGCGGACGGCTTGTTGCGGTTTGTAATAAACAAGTAACATTCGTCTGATTAGGTTGTCAGTATAATCTCTGACGGACATCATGAAAAATAACCTTGTTGCATCATCAATTCCGCCGGTTTCCAAAAACGAAACATGCGGTAATATCTACCACCGCTTTTGCGCTGACGATGATCTCATTGCTATTGCTGTTGTTGACAAGGGCGAGGCGATTGGGCTTTTGAAACGGGTCGACTTTCTAACCAAACTTGCTGACCAATATGGCTGGCCGCTTTATGAGGCCAAGCCGGTTACCCTTTTGATGGACGACGCGCCTGTCACGATTGAGCAAAACCATACGCTTGAATCGATGAACGAAATGATGTTGGCAGATGAAAGCGCCCTACGGCATGGCTTCATTGTCACAGAAAACGGTTTTTATCGCGGAATCGGAACTGCAAGTGCCCTTTTGCAGGCCAACATGGAACGTGCCGAGACACGAATGCAAGATTTGGAGCTCGCGCGCAAAAAAGCTCAAAGCGCCAGTTTGGCCAAGTCCCGGTTTCTAGCTAATATGAGTCATGAACTGCGCACACCGCTCAATGCAATCATTGGGTTTTCTGAACTAATTTTAATCGACGATACTATTTTAAATAAGCCGGATCAAACAAAGGATTATATTGGCGATATTCATCATAGTGGCAAACATCTGCTCAAACTCATCAACTCGATTCTCGATATGTCAAAAATCGAGGCCGGTGCCTTTCAATTAACAGAGGATTATTATAGTCCACAAGAACTGGTTTCACCCGTGATACGGATAATGACGGGTATGGCTTTATCAAGGAACATAAGGTTGATTGTCGGCGGGTTCGATCAAAACGATGAGTTGTTTATCGATATACAGTATATGAAACAAGTGCTTATTAACTTACTATCTAATGCTATCAAGTTTTCCAACAAAGATAGTATTGTACGCTTGGAATATTCTAACCAACAAAGTGGCGGTATCATTATCTCAGTGGATGACGAAGGACCAGGTATGGATCAAAACTGCCTGCAACATGTAATGGAACCGTTTGTTCAGGCTGAAACCGGACACGACCGACGATTTGAAGGAACCGGCCTAGGTCTGCCCATCATTAAAGCATATGTCGAGGCACACGATGGACAGTTCTGCCTAAAAAGTGCCGTGGGCCGAGGAACCCGAGCAGAAGTCCATCTACCACCAAATAGATGTCAGAAAAGCAGGGTATTAAGTTTGGCTATCTAACAGCGAGCGACTGTGCGGTTCTGATCACTGCTAACCTGGGTGTACTTAGGGAAGACCCGGGATGACAAGAACACCGTCTTCATAGTCCTCGATCCAGATCAAAAACTCGCTGGCGGACATGGGTTTTCCGATGAAATAACCTTGTGCATAATCGGCGCCCATATCCTTGGCCATTTTCAGCTGTGTTTCGGTTTCCACGCCTTCAACAGTGCAGGAAAGCTTGAGTTTTCTGGCCAAATCTATCGCCGCTTCAAAGATGATTTTGGCGACGCCGTCTTCTCCTGCACGCACAAGGAAAGTTCGGTCAACGACAATTTCGTCAAACGGTATAACCTTCAGCTGCATCAAGGGGGCAAACCCTGCGGCAAAATCATCAAGACTGAGGCCAAACCCACGAGCATGCAGAAGCGCCAAATTTTCCAACGGCACCCGCTCATCCACTTGAAAGTCAGCTTCTGTTACCTCTAGCCGCACCATCGACGGGTCAACACCGAACTGCTCTGCCAAGCCCGACACAACGTCAGCAAAATCTGCCTTACGCAGATTTTCGCTTGAAGTGTTGATCGACAACGGCACGTCCTTGCCTTCGCGCCGCCACTTGCCCTGCTGCTGTAAAGCAAGCTCGAGCATACGGTATGTCAGCACGTCCATATAACCTTTTTCGCGCGCCACCTTGATAACAGCGCCGGCCCCGAGCAACCCGCCGCCAGGCGCATTCCAGCGTGCAAAAGCCTCCGCACCAACCACTTTACCGTTTCGCAGGTTAATTTTAGGCTGAAAAACCGGTGAAAGACCGTCTGTCATCAAGCCGCGCATGAATTCTGTTTCAGCGAGACTGGTCTGAGCCCCCTCAGCATCGCCGCCGCCAAGGCTCGCCACATCGCGCAGGGCTGCTTTTACCAGCTCGCCGTCCACAGGCGCTGAAAGCGTAGCCAAAAGATTGACGCTGTAAGCCATCGCATGATCACGGATTTTGTGCCGAACCATTGGATCATCATCGCTGATCAGAATGATAGACGGCCGCCGCTCCTGTGTAGCGATAAACTCAATCAGCGCGAACCCGTCCATGTCCGCCAGCTGGTGAGCCGCCACAACCACATCAAAATGTTCGGTTTTCAGGATGTCGCGCGCCTGATCACCGCCTGCGGCCCCGGCCACCAGAAACTCGCTGCTGGACAGGTACCCGGCCAGCGTATCCTGCAGGCTTGCTGTAGTATCAATCGCCAAAATTCGCTTCGCCACGCGAACTCCTTTTCATCAGCCAGGTCCATCAGGTTTGGCGGGCCGAGAGCCCGACATTTGACCTTGAATGGCTATAGTGTAGGAGCCTAATGGTTAATATCTGATTTACTTTTCTACTTTTGGCCCACTTCAGATCAGCTTCTAGTCCGCTTCCGGTGCACGGTATCGCAGCACTGGATTGCGAGCAGCCAGGGTCTCGTCGAGCCGTTTCCAGGGCGCAAAGTAAGGCGCGCCTTCGAAGCGTACGGTTTCCCCGGCTACGGCCGTTTTCGCCAACCCGCGCATGGAGCGAATAAACTGATCCATGTTATATTTGGATTCGGTTTCAGTGGGTTCAATCAACATGGCGCCGTGCACCACCAGCGGAAAATACATTGTCATCGGGTGGTATCCTTCATCGATCATTGCCTTTACAAAATCGAGCGTGGTAACGCCGGTGTCTTTGAGAAAGCCATCATCGAACAGCGCTTCATGCATACAGGGGCCATCGTATGATGCCGACATGATATCCTTCAACGATGCCAGCACATAATTGGCATTTAACACCGCATCTTCCGCGGCTTGGCGAATACCATCTGATCCGTGGCTGAGCATATAGCTAAGCGCCCGCACATACATACCCATCTGGCCGTGAAAAGCGGTAAGCCGGCCTAGCGAACGGTCGGCATCATTAGACCATTCATGCAGGCTTTTTCCGCCGTCGCCAGACACAACATAAGGAAGCGGCGCGAAATCTTTTAAGGCATCTGAAAATACGACCGGTCCAGAGCCGGGCCCACCACCGCCGTGCGGGGTAGAAAAAGTTTTGTGCAGGTTTAGATGCATTGCATCCACGCCCAAG
>JAJFIU010000152.1 GCA_021774695.1 Alphaproteobacteria bacterium
GCTATACTCGCCCTATGGGTGATGTTGATTGCCCTGATTGGAGGGCATGTTGTTCCTAGCTTTACCACTAATTGGCTAACCAAGACGGGGAAGTCCGAACGCCCTGTGCCGTTTAATTTTTATGACAAATGCCTGCTGGCCGTCACTTTCATTGCCTTGGCATTGTGGATTGCATTATCGTCACCAGTTGCCGGAGTTTCTCTTGTTATCACAAGTTTAGGTCACTTTATTCGGTTGGCCCGGTGGAAAGGTTGGGCGACACTGCCAAGTGCTATTGTTCTGGTGTTACACGTGGCATATCTTTGGCTGCCGATCGGACTGGGGCTGCTTGGGCTGGACCTTATACTGCCGGAATTGGGGATTACGCAAAATGCAGGAATTCATGCGTTAACCACAGGGCTTATGGGCATGATGCCTGTGGCAATCATGACTCGCGCAACATTAGGCCATACTGGTCACGACTTGGCGGCAGGGAAAATAGGCACCACCATTTATATTCTGGTATTTTTATCAGCTTCCATACGCGTTATAGCACCCGTCCTGCCTGATTATTATATGCCCCTGCTCGCGACATCTGGTCTGTTCTGGAGCGCCGCATTCAGTTTGTTTGCACTAAAGTTTGGTTTAATGTTGATCACACCGCGCGACAAACCGGCCTAAAATAGAGCACTCGGCTTGGCATTAAAGATTTTCCGATCTCTTGGTCAAGTTCGCAAACATGTCTGGCACCAAATGGCTGCGACAAAGTGGCACTATTTTTAAGCGATCAACTTTTGACTTTGATCAAACCCATCAATAAGGCAGTATTGTATGCGTTCGTCTGTAGCTTTAGGGGCAACTGAGCATGGACTATTTAATTTTGCAGTGTCAGGCGGCATTTGCGGGCAACAGTGGCATATTAATGTCCTTGTTTCTGGCTGGCTTGGTGGGCAGCATCCATCATTGCACCGGCATGTGCGGTCCCTTTGTTGTGGCCCAGATAAAGAATCCGGCAGCAACCGGTTTCAGCCGCTTGCGGGGCGGGGCTTTGCTGCCGTATCACATGGGGCGCATCACCACTTATATGGTGCTGGGAATTATCGGCGCGAGCCTGTCCAACTATATTATCGGCACACCTGTGCAGCGCGGGATCGCGGTCGGCTTATTATCGATTGCGGGGCTACTGTTTTTGTCAAGCGCTGTGCCGCAAATAAAAGCGTTACTTTCACCTGCGAGTGCCCAATCGTTAGCTGGTTCTATTGGTAGATATGTTGGCTTGGCTGCCCGTCCGTTTTCCAACAGCGGCGGGTCACTTCAGCAATATTTTCTGGGCACAATGCTTGGGTTTCTGCCCTGTACCCTGGTGATTGCAGCAGTGATGGCAGTTGCCTCTACAGGGCACCCAGTCACGGCAGTATTCGGCATGCTTTTTTTTGGGGTAGGCACTGTTCCAGCCTTGTTTATGGTTGGTAGCGGTGCGCAGGCAGCACTGAAACGCTGGCCGGTTCACATGCAGAAAATAACAACTGGAATGATGGCACTAAACGGAGTCGGCTTGATTGCTCTAGCTGGCGGCATGATCTTTTGAGGAAACGGGAATGAACAAACTCAACGAAAATCCTATCTATAACAACGATATCGTAAAACTTTTCGCGATTGCCACAGTTTTTTGGGGCATCGTCGGCTTTGCTGTTGGTGTTTTTATTGCGCTTCAAATGGCGTTTCCGGTGCTTAATTTCGGCGAATATCTTACGTTTGGCCGGCTGCGCCCCCTGCATACGTCTGCAGTTGTTTTTGCCTTCGGCGGTAACGCCCTGTTTGCTACCAGTTATTTTTCGGTTCAGCGAACCTGCCGAACCCGGCTCTGGGGTGATAACTGGGCAAAGTTCACCTTCTGGGGGTATCAGTTTTTCATTGTGATGGCTGCAATTGGCTATGTCACCGGGGTGACGCAGGCCAAAGAATATGCTGAACCTGAATGGTACGCTGACTTGTGGCTCACCTTTGTATGGGTTGCCTACTTGGTCGTTTTCATGATGACTCTGAAAAATCGGCGCGAACCTCACATTTATGTAGGTAACTGGTTCTTCCTGGCTTTCATTGTCACGGTTGCAGTTCTGCATTTGGCCAACAATGTGGCGGTTCCCGTATCGTTCCTTGGAGCAAAAAGCTACCCGGCCTGGGGCGGTGTTCAATCTGCGATGATCCAATGGTGGTATGCTCATAATGCGGTAGGTTTCTTCCTCACGGCGGGTTTCCTTGGCATCATGTATTATTTCGTGCCCAAGCGCGCTGGCCGGCCGGTTTACAGCTACCGGCTGTCAATCCTGCATTTCTGGTCACTTATCTTCATGTATATTTGGGCTGGCCCTCACCATTTGCACTATACAGCCCTGCCCGACTGGGCACAGACCCTTGGCATGACCTTTTCAATCATGCTGTGGATGCCTTCATGGGGCGGCATGATCAACGGCATGATGACCCTGTCCGGTGCCTGGCATAAACTACGTGAAGATCCGGTACTACGCTTCATGATCATCTCGCTGGCGTTCTACGGCATGAGTACTTTTGAAGGCCCGTTGATGGCAATCAAGACAGTTAATGCGCTTAGCCACTATACGGATTGGACCATCGGGCACGTGCATTCAGGCGCGCTCGGGTGGGTTGCCTTCATCAGTTTCGGGGCGCTTTACCATCTCGTTCCAATACTATGGAAACGGGACGGCCTCTATTCCATGAAACTGGTTAATCTGCATTTGTGGATCGCCACCCTTGGCATCGTTCTTTACATCACTGCCATGTGGGTTTCCGGCATTATGCAGGGCCTAATGTGGCGGTCATACGACAGCATGGGCTTTCTGGAATATAGCTTTGTTGAAACCGTTATGGCGATGCATCCCTTCTATGTCATCCGTGCGGTAGGTGGTGGCCTGTTCCTGATCGGCGCCCTTATTATGGCTTATAATCTTTACCGAACCGCTCGGGGCGACAAATCACCTGAGATGATTGCAGCGGAGGAGATAGCTCATGCTTAAGCATCATGCAAAAATTGAAAAAAACTCAGTTCTTTTGCTGATTTTCACAGTGATTGTCATTTCCATCGGTGGAATCGTTGAAATTTTACCACTGTTTCGCAAGGAAACGACGATTGAGCCGGTGCAGGGCGTTCGGCCCTACACCCCGCTCGAACTGGCTGGGCAAAATGTCTATATCCGCGAGGGTTGCTACAACTGCCATAGCCAGCAGATCAGGGCACTGAGAGACGAAGTGGAACGCTACGGCCATTATTCGCTGGCAGCGGAAAGCATGTATGATCACCCGTTTCAGTGGGGCTCAAAACGCACGGGCCCTGACTTGGCGCGTGTGGGCGGAAAATACTCCGACGACTGGCATGTCCAGCATATGAGCAACCCGCAGGCGCTGGTGCCAGAGAGCATCATGCCGTCCTACCCCCATTTAACCACGCGCGTGGCCGATTTGGATGGCATTGCGGATGATCTGAAGGCACTACGCGCAGTCGGCGTGCCCTACAGCGACGATATGATCAGCAATGCGGCGCGCGATGCTTATGCACAGGCAACACAGGACAGTGATTATCTGGACGGCCTTCTGGAGCGCTACGGCGACAAGGTAAATGCCCGAAACTTTGACAGCCAGAACCACACTTCTGAGATGGACGCGTTGATTGCTTATCTTCAAGTGCTCGGCACCATGGCTGAATTGAAAGACTATAAGCCTGCACCGGCGAGAGGAGGCAACCAATGATTGACTGGCTTTCCAACAATGCCGGCATGTCTGGCCTGATATTTTTCTTCCTCGTGTTTCTGTTTGTTGTTGGCTGGGCATACCGCCCAAAAGCCAAAGAAAGCATGGAAGCGCACAAATATATTCCGCTCGAAGGGGATGAGTAATGACCCAGAACGAAAAAAAAATTGATGAGTTCACAGGCACTGAAACCACTGGTCATGAATGGGACGGTATCACCGAACTTGATACCCCTATGCCGCGCTGGTGGTTGATCGTTTTTTATGTTTGCATCATCTGGTCGGTTGGCTATTGGTTCTGGTACCCCACGTGGCCGACATTTTCTGGCGACGGCGAGCGCGGCGGCACTGTCGGTTCTGCTCAGTGGACACAGTATAAGCAGCTTGAGGAAGCACAGGCCGAAATTAAGGCGCTTCGCGCCGAATACGAAAGCCGCTTTGAAGCTGCTTCGTTCAAAGGCGTTCAATCTGATCCAACCCTATACGCCTTTGCTCTTGCGGGAGGAAAATCAGCCTTCGGCGACAACTGTGCCACCTGTCATGGCACCGGCGGCGCAGGGGCCAGTGGTTACCCAAACCTGAATGATGATGACTGGCTATGGGGAGGCACCGTTGACGATATATACCAGACTGTCAGTTACGGCATTCGCTCGCCCCACGATGAAACCCGGTTTTCGGAAATGCCCGCATTTGCAGACATTCTTTCAGATAGTGAGATTTCAGATTTGGCGGGCTTTGTAGCGGCCAAGGCGGCTGGCGTTGATATGCCTGACATCGGCGCGACCCTATATGCCGACAATTGCGCGGTTTGTCACGCCGACAATGCTGGAGGAGACAAGACCTTGGGTGCGCCCAATCTTGTTGATGCCATCTGGTTCTACGGTGGCACACAAGGCGAGATTGAAGCTCAAATTAAAAAACCAAAGCACGGCATGATGCCCGCTTGGCAGGACCGGCTTAGTGAAAATACTCTGCGCCAACTTGCAATTTATGTTCACTCGCTGGGTGGCGGCGAGTAAGGCGACTAAGAAAGTCTGAGTTATGAGTGAGGCCGTTGAACCACTGAAGCTGTTTGAAAAGAAGGAACGAATTTTCCCCAAACGGGTTTGGGGGAAGTTCCGAAAGCTCAAATGGATATCGATGGTGGTGCTTCTAGGCATCTATTATCTCGCGCCGTTTATGCGGTGGGACCGCGGTCCTCATGCACCGGATCAGGCGATCCTGATCGATATGACGTCCAGCCGTGCCTATTTTTTCTTCATCGATATCTGGCCGCAAGAAATTTACTATCTAACCGGCATCCTTATTTTAGCGGCTATTGCTTTGTTTCTGGCAACCAGTCTTTTTGGCAGGGTCTGGTGCGGCTATGCCTGCCCGCAAACAGTATGGACAGACCTGTTTGTATGGGTTGAGCGCATCGTGCAGGGCGACCGCGCCAAACGCCAAAAACTCTACAAGGCTGCCTGGTCAATTGAAAAACTATGGAAGCTGGGCCTTACTCATTTTCTGTGGCTGGTGATAGGCCTGCTCACCGGCGGCGCATGGGTATTTTATTTCAACGACGCACCCACCCTGTTGGAGCAAATCATCCATTTTGACGTGCCGTGGTCAGTTATGGGCTGGATCATTGCGCTGACCGGTTCAACCTATGTGATGGCAGGCTTTGCGCGCGAACAGGTCTGCACTTACATGTGCCCCTATGCGCGGTTCCAATCGGCGATGTTTGACAAAGACACGCTGATCATCGGCTACGACGCTGAGCGAGGCGAGGCTAGAGGCAAGCATAAAAAAGGCGATAGCTGGGAAGGGCGCGGGCACTGCGTAGACTGCACAGCTTGCGTTCAGGTGTGCCCCACCGGCATTGATATTCGGGACGGCCTTCAAATGGAGTGCATTGCCTGTGGCCTCTGTATCGACGCCTGCAATGATGTGATGCACAAGCTTGAACTGCCTGCAGACCTCATTCGGTATGCTACAACCAGCAGCCAAGATACCCGCAAAACTGGTACGGCTTTGCCGTTCAAAATATGGCGGCCCCGCACCTTCTATTATGCAGCCATCATCGCAGTGGTGGGCGCGGCTATCCTGTACGGCCTGCTTAACCGCAGCCTGGCAGAAGTTCATGTGCTTCATGATCGTAATCCATTGTTTGTTCAACTGTCAGATGGCAGTGTACGCAACGGCTACGACATTCGAATTCTAAACAAAACGCTCGAAGACAAGACATACAATCTGGAAGTTTCTGGCCTTAATGGCCTTGAGATGCGTGTGCAGGGAGCGGGAAACTTGCAAGCTGGTGCCTTGCCGGTTTTCGCTGGTAGCATCGGCCATTTTCGAGTGTTTCTGTCCGCGCCAAAACCGGGCGAAACCAGAGCAAATATTGTGTTCACACTAACCGATGACCAAGGCGTACAATATGAAAATTATGAAAGCGTTTTTGTAAGTGGTATGCCTTGATGGCTGAAGGAGTTGGCAAAGTGGCAAGCGTTAAACAGGTTGGCAGATTTGACAAATGGATACCCTGGTATTTTGTCGCCTTTTTTGTGGTACTTGCCATTTTGGACGGCATTTTCGTTTATGTAGCTACCCAAACCCATACTGGCGTGGTTTCCAAAAACACCTACCAAGCAGGTTTGGACTATAACGAGACAATCAAAAAGTCAGAGGCGCAGGACAAGCTGGGCTGGACAACGGACATATCGTTTAATGATGAAACGCTGAAGGTTCGCCTTCTTGATTCGTTTGGTGCGCCGCTAACCGACGCGTCGGTTGAAGCCTTCTTTTTTCGACCCACCCAGGATGGCAGTGACTTTTTAATTCCCCTTGGTGAAGGTGCAAACGGCAATTATATTACGCCTGTGCAAACACAGCCCGGTCAATGGGATGTCAGGATTTATGTAACGTGGCAACAGACACAGTTTCAAACTTCACAACGGATCATTGTGCCCCAACCATGACGTGCCGGCATTGCGGCAACGCTTCTGGCAGAGCAGATTTTTGCTGTGAAGGGTGTGCGGCTGCCCATGAGGCAGCAGGCACAATTAATGCCAGTAATATATATGCGTCGCTGGCCCGCCCAACGGGCGATGAGACCTATCAGCTCGAACTGATTGTTGAGGGCATGCACTGCGCATCCTGTGTGCGACTGATTGAAAACGCACTTGCCGCAAACGACGACGTTTTGTCCGCCCGGGTCAATATGACGACGGAGCGCCTGACCTTCAGTTGGTGCGGCACCCCGGAGCGCGGCGGTGTACTTGCCGAACAGATCATTAAACTCGGTTATAAACTGCATGATCCCGGCGACAATGCAGCCGGTGATGTCGCTCAAAACACCGAGAGACAGCTGTTGAAATCAATCGCAGTTGCCGGTTTTGCCGCAGGTAATTTAATGCTTCTGTCGGTTGGCCTGTGGTCCAGCACAGGTGAGACAATGGGCTTTGCCACCCGGGATTTTTTCCATTGGATTTCGGCGCTGATTGCCCTGCCCACCGTGATTTATTCGGGTAGACCGTTTTTCGGGTCAGCATACGCTGCCCTGAAAGAGCGGCACACCAATATGGATGTGCCTATTTCGCTGGCTGTTATCCTTGCGTCGCTGATGAGCGTTTTTGAGGCTTTCCGCCACGGCGAGTATGTCTATTTTGATTCCGCCGTGATGCTGCTGTTTTTCTTGCTGATTGGTCGGTATCTGGATGCTCGTGCCAAAGGAAAAGCCCGCGAGAGTGCCTCCCGGTTACTTTCGAAACTGGCGGGCTCCGCCTCCGTTATTACCAACGGCGATGTTAATCGTATTCCAATCAAGGATCTTAAAGCCGGTATGCGGCTGCTGGTGGCAGCCGGTGAAAATATTCCCGCTGACGGCACCATTTTAAAGGGTGAAACGGATATTGATCTTTCGTTGATTTCCGGTGAAACAATGCCCGGCCATGCGGGCGTTGGCGGTGCAACACTGGCGGGCACCCTTAACCTAACTGCGCCTATTGAAATTGCTGTAACCAAAGCCAGCGAACAAAGCCTGCTGAGCGAAATTGTTCGCATGATGGAAACCGCCGAACAGGGTGCAGCCAAATACATTCGCCTGGCAGACCGCGCCGCATCACTTTATACACCGGTGGTCCACATTCTAAGCGCCGCCACTTTTATCGGTTGGTTGGCCTGGGGCATGCCTTGGCAAGTATCGCTCTTGAATGCGGTAACGGTCCTGATTATCACCTGCCCTTGCGCGCTTGGCCTTGCGGTGCCGGTCGTGCAGGTGTTGGCTAGCGGCAAACTTCTAAAAGGCGGGATTTTGTTAAAATCTGGTGACGCACTTGAACGCATCGCTGGTGTCGACACCATTGTATTTGACAAGACAGGCACACTAACCGTCGGCAGGCCGCGCCTTGAAGGCGGGGCCTACCAGCCGGAGGATTTGAGGCTGGCAGCATCGATGGCTGTACACAGCCGCCATCCGCTTTCGGTCGCGCTGGCTCAGCGCTATGACGGCGACTTGATTAAACTTGATGTTCAAGAAGCTCCCGGCAAGGGCCTTTCTGCCGCCTATGATGGCAAAAATATCAAACTTGGCAGCCGGGGCTGGTGTGGCCGTGAAGGCGCCGACGATCAAGATACAGCAGCCCTTGAGCTATGGCTTTCAGTTAACGGTGACAGTCGCGCACATTTCAAATTTGCTGATGCTCTGCGGCCGGATGCCGCCGAAATGATTAAGGCGCTGCACGATAAAAATATCGATATCCATCTCCTGTCAGGGGACAGGAAAGTGGTTGCCAACCGGATCGCGGAGGAACTGGGCATCGCCGAGGTGGTCGCCGAGACCTCGCCGCTGGAGAAATGCGACTATATCAACCGACTGAAACAAGAAGGTCGAACCGTATTGATGGTTGGAGACGGCTTGAACGACGCGCCGGCGCTGGCCGCAGCCAATGTTTCCATGTCACCGTCAAGTGCAGTTGATATCACGCAAAATACCGCCGATATTGTATTTCAGGGCGAGCAGCTTATGCCGGTACTGGATACCATGCTGCTGGCGCAGAAATCCAATAGCCTGGTTCGGCAAAATTTTGCGCTGGCTATCGCCTATAATATCTTTGCCATTCCTTTGGCGGTATTTGGATATGTTACCCCTATGATTGCAGCGGCGGCTATGTCGGGCTCGTCACTGGTGGTTATATTAAACGCCTTCAGGCTGCGAATGAGGAGCAGGTAAACATGGACATCCTACTATATCTCATCCCGATAGCTTTAACGTTAGGCTTGATTGGCTTGGTTGCATTTCTTTGGACCTTAAAAAGTGGCCAATACGACGACCTGGACGGCGCACCGCACCGCATCTTACATGACGATGAAGATGACAATTAATTGCAACTAAAAGCCTGAAAAATATATAAAAATTTGACTATTATCAAAGTCCAGATACATATTTTTTGACATGGTCCTTTCATATTTTTTAGAGAGGATAAAACGATGGTCAAAAACATTATTTTCAAAAGCATTTTATGTGCTGCAGCGCTGCAATTTTCGGTGGGAGTTGCGGCCGATGACAGTAAAAGCCCATGGCTCATTCGGGTACGCGCGATCGACGTTGTGCCAGATGAAAGTAGCACTGTCTCTATTGGGGGCAACGTCACCGCCAGTAATAGAGTGGTGCCCGAGCTGGATATCAGTTATTTCTGGACCGATCATTTTGCCACCGAATTGATCCTTGCCACCAATAGCCATAATATTGGCGCCGTGGGAACAAGCCTCGGCGACCTTGATATAGGCAAAGTTACGCTTCTGCCACCAACGCTTCTTGCGCAGTATCATTTCAATCCAGACGGCAAGCTTCGGCCCTATGTTGGTGCAGGCATCAATTACACATTTTTCTATAATGCCGATGCTGGCGACCTGACCAGTATCTCTTATGACGACGGTTTCGGATACGCGCTGCAAGCGGGCATCGACATCGGGCTGAATGACAATTGGGCACTGAACGCCGATGTTAAGAAGATATTCCTCAACACAGATGCAAGCATTAACGGCGGCGCTGTTACCGCAGACGTTGATCTGGACCCTTGGATTTTCGGTCTTGGCTTCGCCTATCGCTACTAATAATTAATCAGCAACTGAGAAAAGGCCCAAACATTGTTTGGGCCTTTTTGCTGTTCATCAACCAGCGATCTGAACCCATACTGCGTGAATTCAGACGATTAAATCTCAGGCGACCTGAGTGTGCTGTTGTTGCCTCGGCTGGAGATAACTATCGAAGGCTGCTGCTACCAAACGGCATGCGTGAGGCACATTTTTGTTTACCGTTATTATGCTGCCTGCAACAGAGACAAGCTGATCTTTCACTAATCCTTTCAGACTATTCACTTCAGCATCAAAATTTTCTTCTCCGCCCGCACATTTAGCACGATAGTCTGCCAAATTTACAGTCCCGTAACACATCAAACTGGAAATGATACCTCGCCGCCGCCTATCCTCGTTGGATAGCTCAATACCCTTGGCCACCGGTGATTTACCCGCTTTGATGCATTCGGTATAATTGCGCAAGTCGGGGGTATTTTGGCAGTAGCCCGCGGCAAAACTGCTGATTGCAGAAGGGCCGAATCCGATAAGCGTTTTTGCATAGTCGGTGGTATAACCCTGAAAATTACGCTGGAGGCGCCCTGATTTATAGGCGGTTGCCATGCTATCATCCGGCCTGACAAAATGATCCAGCCCAATTTCCACATAACCGCGATCACGCAGTATTTGGCGGGCGGCATCAAAAAGCTCCAACCGCTGCGAAGCATCCGGCAATTTTTCTTCTTCGATCAACTGCATGTGTTTTTTCATCCACGGCACATGGGCGTAACCAAAAAATGCAATTCGGTCCGGCGCCAGAGCTGCCGCATGTGATACGGAATCACGCACAGTTTTCACCGTCTGACCCGGCAAGCCGTACAAAAGGTCAAAACTGATCGCTTCGATGCCATATGCCCGTAAGGTTTTGACAGCCTCGTAAACCAAATGGAACGGCTGAACCCGGTTTATTGCTTCCTGGACGTTTCTGTCAAAATCCTGAACCCCAAGGCTGGCACGGGTTACCCCTGCTTTGGCATACGCGGCGATTTTGGCTTCCGTTGTTTCTCTGGGATCAAGCTCAATTGCGATTTCAGCATTTGGCATAACGTTAAAATGCATCCGCACATGGTCCATCAGGGCTTTGAAATCATCCGGTTTAATATAGCTGGGAGATCCACCACCAAAATGAATGTGGCTAACCGTCAGGCACTCGCCTCGTCTCTCGGAGACCTGTGCAATTTCACTGTGAAGATGAACCAAATAGTTTTCTACCGGGCTATATTGAGCCGTCGCTTTGGTATTACAGCCGCAGTACCAGCACATTTTCTTGCAAAAAGGCACATGGATATACAAAGACACCGGCGCATCCAGTGCTGTGCCTTCCAGCCATGTCGACACCGTGTCCACCGCAAATGTTTTAGAAAAATTTGGCGCAGTAGGATAGCTGGTATACCGGGGTGCCTGCCGGTTGTGCTTTAGCAAAGCGGCGTGAAGACAGCTCATCATCATTGGTCCTTGGCTTGATTTTCAATGGCCCAGGATAGAACAGTGCTTACGATCTAGATTTGACTCATGTCAAAGGCACAAGGCCTGTTTTCTGCTTCATTGTGGTAATGATGAAAAATACGATGAACACAAACCGTAAAAATCAACGAGTCCCCGATTTGTACAGCAATCTTTGCACCTATATCTCAGTTTGTAACGATGTTATGGAAGCCAACCGGACACGTTTTCCCTTCACGCAAATCTGGCACGCATTAGAGACGGAAATTGCGGGGCGACCAATTGAATATTCCGTCACGCACGGCAAAAAAACTGCCAGGCTTACTGCAACCATTACCGACCTGAAGATCAACCTGATCCCAGCACCTAGCCTCAATAGGTGGCCGACCATTACGCAGAAAATTGACTGGACCTATATGGCTAGTGTACTGAAAAATCCGCAACGCTTCATTGCCAACCCGGTTTTGCTAAACTGGAATTTTCAACTCAATAATAAAATTGTGCAGCTCGATACCTACTGCAAATCACTACACGGAAACTCTTGAGAACACTGGTTACAGGCAAATGCGGCTAGTTCGCCGACAGCGGGTATAATCACAGTTGACCCTTTAATGGATATGGACGTTTCCTGTTGCAACTTGTTCAGGGCACGGGAGAAAGTTTCAGACTTCATGCTAAGCCTAGCAGCGATAAGCGACTTATCATAAGGCAGGCTCAATGAAACTTCTTGCTGGTCGGTTGCCTTGCACATGCGAAGCAAAAAACAGGCAATGCGCTGAGAAGTATTTTGCAGGCTAAGTTTCTCAATGTCTTGTGATTGCTGTCGGCGTTGGCGTGAAATGGAAGCAAGCATACCAAGCGCAACTTCATGATTTTTAGTGATCGCACTTTTGAGCAGCGACGTGGGCAGCCGAAGCAAAACAGTATTTTCAGCCGCGGCGGCGGCGGCCATGTGAATGCCACCGTCGAAAATAGCCGACTCGCCGAAAATATGCCCGCTGGTCAGCACATCCAAAACAGCTTCTTCGCCGTCGATTGTTTCGCGGAACAATTTTATCCAGCCAGAGACAATAAAATAGAACCATTCAGCCGGGTCATCTTGCAAAAACAATTGATCGCCCTTGTTCAGCACCGTTTTTTTGGCAGCTGATGAAAACAGCATAAACATTTCAGTGGGCATGGCGGCGAACAGAGAATGCTGATGCAGGAGCCCGAGAGCATCCTGAGGAACAGCCCCGCGACGTTCGTCAAGTCTCAACAACTCAGCCATAACATTCCCCTAATATGTTTGATTCTAGATTTTAATCCTACCGTCCAACCGTTAAATTGGAATTTTTGATCCTCTATTCAATGCGACAGACTAACGCAGGTAAGAGACGCTGCCCCTTACACTATAGTCTAGCATGAATACGATAAACATATTACCGTCGGCAACAAGGGGAGTGGCCACCTTGAAACCGTATCCATAAAAAAAGGCACCCAAAACAGGTGCCTTCATGGAAATAGTTACAGCCGTCTCTACTCGGTTGGTTCAGGTAACGTACCACCTTCGATGGCATGAAGATAAACGTCGAGCAACGCTTCCTGTTCCTGGCGGTCTGCCCGGTCCATTTTGCGGATGGCGATAACCTTGCGCATTACCTTGACGTCGAAGCCAACGGCCTTGGCACCCGCAAACACTTCCTTAATGTCGTCCGCGATGCCCTTTCTCTCTTCGTCAAGGCGTTCGATACGCTCTATGAAAGAACGGAGCTGTTCGCCCGCGACGCCGCCTGCCTGTACCATGTCTAAACTCCTAAAAATTTGCCCGCTTTGGAAAAAGCGGCACTAACTGAACTATAATTCGACGCGCACCATAACGGGGCCTCAGGTGCAGCGCAATCGGGGAATATAGATTTATACGTTACCGGCAACCTAAGTGGGAATTGGCATCGGCTCGGGCTCTGCAGCCAAGCGCTCGTCAGCGGCACATGCGGCATAATCAGCGCGAATTTGGTCGTGGCGCGCATCAATATAAGCCAGCATCGACGGATGGGTGAAAATATAGAAGCGCTCGGCTTCCACACAATTCGCGGTCCACTCCCCCACAAGCTCCGGTGCTATGCCGTTATCAACCACATCCTTCATAATGGAAAAGTTGGCACTGTCCTCCTCGCCCTTGTTCGCTGCCTTAACCGTTGGGCTATTGAGGCGACTATCATAAATCTTGGTACGAACCCATGCAGGGCACAAAACGCTGACACCAATGTTGTCTTGGGCAAGATCATCCTTCAGCGCTTCAGAATAGCCAACTACGGCAAATTTTGTCGCATGATAGGGTGCCATCGCCGGGCTGGCCACATGGCCCGCCATTGAGGCGGTATTAACAAAATATCCGCCCTCACCGTGAGATTTGATCAGCGGTGTGAACACTTCAATGCCGTGGACAACGCCCATCACATTGATATCAACGATCCAGCGCCAATCTTCAATTGCAGATTCCCCGGCACGGCCACCCGCGCCGACACCGGCATTGTTGCAAACAATATGTACTTTGCCAAACCGCTCAACGGTTGCTGCAGCCGCATCCCGCACCGCTTGTTCGTCGGCAACATCGCAAACTACCGTGCCAACCTCCGCACCCGTGGCGGACAATGCCGCAGCTGCTTTTTCCAACTGCGCTTCATTAATATCAGCCAGCATGATTTTCGCACCGCGAGCGGCAAAGGCACTTGCAATACCCAAGCCAATGCCAGCTGCCCCGCCGGTGATAAAAACAACTTTACCAGAAACATCCATGATCAATACTTTCTATAACAGGCGGCGTGCCGTTCGCCGAGGCTCGCCGTGAACGCCGAGCTTTTATGATTATGGAGTGATATGTACCGCTTCTGCGCTAGGGCAACTTGTTCTTTGCCACGCTTTCCTGCATCAGTCGTAACTGTTCATCGGTGGCCTTGGTCTGATACTGGCTTTTAAAGTCGCTGTAGGGCATGCCGTATATGCGCTCGCGAGCAGCGTCTTTATCCACCAACGCACCTTGAGCTTCCGATGCCTCGGCATACCAATCAGAAAGACAATTACGGCAAAATCCGCTCCAGCCCATCAAATCAATGTTTTGCACGTCTTTTCGTTGATCCAGATGATCAAGCAGGCGCCTAAACACCGCGGCTTCAATTTGAGCTTGTTTGGGGTCGATATCTGTCATGAAAGTCATCCTTTTAATTAACCGCAGCGTTAGCGGGGATAAACGTTATTGCTAGCTATGGTATTTTCTTTGAACCAGATCGCTGCGCGACAAGCACTCGTCGAGCAAATCAGCTATCAATGCTGCCCACTCAGTGGTTTTAGCCTCTTCATCAATAAGGTCCTGACGTATTTCCAGCGTCGTTTGCGGCAAACCATGGTCTGCACCGTGACGCTGCATGGTATGATAGAGGTCTTTGCCCGAATAGGGTAAATTATCGCCGATTATCAGGTCAGTTTCCCGTTCTAAAAGTCCGATCAGAGCCTGCGCCAGTCTTGGATCTTTGTCCCACAGAAATCCGGCATGCCAAGCGCGGTCTTCGCCGTTCATGGTCGGCGTATAACTGTGCACACCTATCACCAGCGGCACTAAGCCCTCAGCAATATGATCAGCGACAAGTTTTTCGCACGCATCGTGAAACGGATAGTAATAAGCTTGTTTTCGCGCCTCTATTGCGGCCGGCGTTAAATCCTGGTTTGCCGGGATGATAATGCCGTCACTGGCGGTCGGCACAAGTGACGGGCGGTGCTCCTCACGGTTACACTCGATCAACAGCCGTGACACCGGCCCGAGTACTGCAGCTACCCCCATCAGCTCGCATATTTTGCGCGTTACGGCCTCCGCGCCAATATCGTAAGCGATATGATCTTCCAACTGCTGGTCTGTCAGGCCCAGATTGTCATACCCAATTGGCATGTGATTGGTTGCATGGTCGCACATCAGAATAATCCCGGTGCGCGCCTTACCGTTTATTAACACTGGCTGTTCCATTGTGTGCTGCATTAGGGTACCAATCTCAGGAGGAGCAGAGCGGAATGAGTGACGGATGTAAAAATGATGGTTATTAGTTTAAATACTACTGTCGCAGAAACCTAGTATCTCATATTAACCTGTCAACAATACAAATCGGAAAACCCTGAACTTATGTCAGATGCTGAAGAATCAGATTTTGGTATTAGCCGTGACCGCAAAACACGCATCGTCGCCACACTTGGGCCTGCGTCAAGTGGGCTGGACGAAATTCGGGCGTTGTTTCAGGCCGGCGTGGATGTGTTCAGACTGAACATGAGCCACGGTGACCATGCCGACAAAGTGCAATTGTTCAAAAATATTCGCGCAGTTGAGGCAGAAACCGAACGTCCGATCGCGATACTTGCCGACCTGCAAGGCCCAAAATTACGCGTTGGCACGTTCAAAGACGGCAAGGTTGAGCTGAAACAGGGCGAAGACTTCACGCTTGATCTATCGACCGAACCCGGGACCGACAAGCGCGTAGGCTTGCCTCACAAAGAAATTTTTGCCGCCATTCAGGAAGGTACTCACATTTTATTGGATGACGGCAAAATCCGTTTGAATGTGGAAGAATTCACCAGTACCACGGCGCGCTGCAAAGTTGTTGTTGGCGGCATGCTTTCTGACCGAAAAGGCGTCAATGTTCCAAACGCGGTTCTGCCGCTGGCGGCGCTGACACCAAAAGACCGTAAAGACCTGACATTCGCGTTGAAAGAGGGCGCGGACTGGATTGCCCTTTCGTTTGTTCAGAGAGCGGCCGATGTTGCCGAAGCGCGGAAGCTAGTCGGCGGCAAAGCGGCAATCATGGCAAAAATTGAAAAACCCGCCGCGGTTACCAGTCTCGATGAAATTCTCGAACTGGCTGACGGCGTTATGGTTGCGCGCGGTGACCTCGGCGTTGAAGAGCCGGTTGAAAATGTTCCCGGCATCCAAAAATATATCATTGCTAAGGCCCGCGAGGCCGGAAAACCAGTTGTTGTTGCGACCCAGATGCTCGAATCGATGATTAACTCGCCGGTGCCAACCCGGGCGGAAGTGTCCGATGTGGCAACTGCGGTTATGGACGGCGCAGATGCGGTTATGCTGTCGGCAGAATCGGCTGTTGGTGAATACCCCATTGAGGCCGTTGCCGTTATGAACCGCGTGGCCATCAAAATTGAAGGCGAACCTACCTATTTCGCCAACCGCAAAGACGACAATATATCGATGAATGATACCACCGCTGAGGCGATAACCGCTGCGGCACGCCAAGTGTCTGGCAGTATCGGCGCAAAAGCGATTGTAACCTTTACTACATCAGGCTCAACAGCCTTGAGGGCTGCGCGTGAACGCCCATCGGCGCCGATCCTGACGCTTACCCCTCAGATGTCGATTGCCCGGCGGCTAAGCATTGTTTGGGGCCTGCATACCGTCAAAACCAAAGATATCAACACATTCGAAGACATGATCGGCAAATCCAAGCGCATGGCTATGAGACAAGGTCTGGCAGGCCCGGGTGACCGTATCGTGGTAACGGCCGGGGTTCCCTTTGGTACACCAGGTGCAACCAACGTGCTGCATATTGCATGGATAAGCGGAAACGAGCTCAAGTAGGCGCTGCAGCGCTAATCAAGCAGACCGCATTGCACCAGCGTTTCCCGCAACCCCGACGGGTTGAAAAACTGGTGACCAATCATATCCAATTGCTCAGCTGCAAGTACATTTTCCAGCCGGTCATCCACATAAACGGTTCGTTCCGGGTCCAAGTTGAAGCGGGAAACAGCGGTATGGAAAATACGCGGATCGGGCTTGATCAATTTTTCTTCGCCCGAAACAACAACGCCGTCAAAATGATCCGTGAAGTCAAAGTCACGACAAAACTCTGGCCATTTTTCTGCGGAAAAATTTGTCAGGCCGTAAACACTGATGCTGCGCTCAATTAACTCAAGCATGATGTCCGCAGTGCCTTGTATCAGGCCACCGATTGTCTCGCACCACCGGGTATCGAAAGCCCTGATCAGGTCCTCATACTCGGGGAATTTCTGCGACAGTGCATCAACACCTTCCGCGAACGGAAGCCCTCTATCATGCTCGCTGTGCCACTCAAGGGTGACAATCTCGTCCAGAAAAACAGCTAACTCGTCCTCATCGGTGATCAGCTTTTGATATAGGAACTTCGGGTCCCACTGGACAAACACATTGCCAATGTCAAATAATACCGCTGTTGGCTTCATAGTGATCACCCCAAAAGATTAAGCCGCGCAATCCTATAAAGGATGCACGGCTAAATCAAATAGAGAGCGACGAGCAGAAAACTACGTTTTCTTACCCCGAGTTTGTACCTTGGGTTTTACCCTTGGCGCGCTTTAAACCGGCGTTGGGTTTTATTGATTACCAAAAGACGGCCCTTGCGGCGAATAATGCGACAATCGCGGTGACGCGATTTAAGGGACTTCAGGCTGTTGCGAACTTTCATGGCTCGTATCCTAAAAAAACTATTTAAACCTTATACTTACACCCATGTGCTTTTTCCTACACAGGCATAAAACAGGAACGACGAATCCGTCATTCCTCGAATCCATTGGCGGCGGACAATACTTAGACACCTAACAGCTGTCAATAGCCCGTCAGCGATTTCTTGAGCCGATTGCGTGATTTCTTCGCTTGTTTACAAGGTGATGGGAAAAAATGCCAAAATAAAGTGTCGTAAAGGCCCAGATAAAGTGGTGCAAAAGCATAGAGACACCCGCCTTATCGGCTAGGTGTCTCCTTTTCCCCCGTTAGTAAGCGGGGGTGTCTGCTCACGCCGAAGCGCCAGTGAATAATGATACCGAAACGGGATTAATTTGTCACGTAAATAAAGCAACAGCAGACATGACCTAAATGGACCAAACCGGCATCTTTCAATGCATTCGATACCGCTTAACAAGCGTAATGACATAGCCTTGCTGTCCTATCATGCTTGCTATACATCATAGGCAGGGTTTCAAGGGCAATAGGAAGGCGCATCATGTTGATTTCTTCACAGTTTGACAGCGGAAATATCGAAGTAGTCGATATAAGCTCGGCAGATAATATCCGGTTAAACATCAAAAAAGATCATCAATCGGACTTTTATCAGTGGTTTCACTTCCGCGCATCGGGAATTACCGATCAGGAATGCCGGTTCGTGATCGAAAACGCAGGCGGTGCCGCTTATGCCGAAGGCTGGAATGGTTACGACGTTTGTGCGTCTTACGACCGGGAAAATTGGTTCCGAATAGACACTATCTATGAAGACGGTGAATTGACATGGTCCTTCATTTCCGAACAGGACAGCCTGTATTTTGCCTATTTTGCGCCCTTTTCCATGGAACGGCATGCAGACCTGATCGCCGAGGCGTCAGCCTCACCTCTGGTGCAATCGTCTGTGCTAGGGAACACGCTGGACGGTCAGGATATGGACCTGCTTGAAGTCGGCCACGGGCCAGAGGGACGGAAAAGCATTTGGCTGATCGGGCGCCAACATCCCGGTGAAACCATGGCGGAATGGTGGATGGAAGGCGCGCTGAGCTTTCTGCTGGACGAAGACAATCCAGTGGCGCGCCAACTGCTAGACAAAGCCCACTTCTACATTGTCCCCAATATGAACCCGGATGGCTCCAAGCGTGGCCATCTTCGCACCAATGCGGCGGGTGCCAACCTGAACCGCGAATGGAGCGGTGCCACCATGGAGCGCAGCCCAGAGGTTTATCTGGTGCGCGAGAAAATGAGAGAGACCGGCGTTGATTTTCATCTGGATGTGCACGGCGATGAGGACCTGCCCTACAATTTTGTTGCAGGCTTCGAGGGCGTGCCCTCGGTAACCGAAAAACAACTACAGTTGCTGGACCGGTATCAGATGACCTTATGCGCCCTGTCGCCTGATTTTCAACGCGAACATGGTTACCCCGCCGATGCACCAGGGACGTCAGACCTGAAAAAATGCACCGATTATGTGGCAGAAACCTTCGGCTGTATCGCCATGACCCTGGAAATGCCGTTTAAGGATAACGCCGACTTGCCTGACGATACATGGGGCTGGAGCCCGGAACGATGCCGCTATTTGGCGGAAGGATGCCTCGGTGCGCTGGCACAGATGGTCGACGACCTTCGTTAGTCACTTTTTACAGCGGTATCAAACTGGCGAAAAACGAAATAAGCCAGAAAAGCACCGATCAACTGCGCAACAATGAACATGGGCACACCCTGCCCGTGTATGCCGGAGAATGAGTTTGTCATCGAATCTGCGTTGTTACTGCTGGGTTGGCTATATGGATTTTTAACATTTCGCGGCGTAAACTTTCCGGATGCATTTCCGCCGTGTCAAGAGCAAGCAACGCTGAGATATTATTATACAGGACGTCATAAATCTGCCTGAAAGCGGCGAGTTTTACGTCGTCTGGCCCGTCAACTCCAGCAGGGTCCGGAAACCCCCAATGCACGGTTACCGGCGTGCCAACCCATAGGGGGCATACTTCACCGGCTGCGTTGCCGCAAACGGTTAGCACAATATCAAGATCAACCGCGCCGTCGCCGGAAAATTCATCCCAGCTTTTGGAACGAAACTGGCTGACATCATAGTCTTCTGCCTTCAGAAGCCGTATTGCAGTTGTGTTAACCGCGCCAACTGGTTTGCTGCCTGCACTGAATGCCGTCACCTTGCCCTCGCCTAATCGATTGAAAATTGCTTCGGCCAAAATTGAACGGGCAGAATTACCGGTGCATAATATTAATATGTTCATAACTACCTCATCATTTGCCCGACTAACGCGCTAATTCGCTGGCGACTAATTGCACGGTTGATCACAAATGCGTGCGGCCCCTTATCATCACCAGCCTATCCTCTATGTTACCTGCTACATTGCAAGCAATGACAATTTGATGACGCCGCACGAAACGGCCTGATTTTTTGAGGCCAACGAACCAACTATACCTGTCGCAGCTTGACAGCCAAGCCCACTACAACAAAAGTGCGGTTTAGGGAAATTGAGGGATACATGACGCTGACACCTGAAGCAATATTCGCATGGCTTGAAGCCACAGCGCACGATCCGTTTGCTTTGGCTATTGCGCTGGCGCTGGCAACATTCGTCACGGAAGACGGCGCCTTGATTGCCGGTAGCTTGCTAGTGGGCGGTGAGATTGCGGCACCTGCCCTTGTAATGTCTGCGCTGGTTGCCGGTATTGTCGGCGGTGATATCGTGCTGTACGCCGTTGGCTGGAGCGCGCGGGAAATTCGGGCCCTGCGCAGACGATTACCGATCAAACAGGCAAAAAAGGTGCGTAACTGGCTGCGGGGGCGGGAAACCGTAATTTTATTTTTCTCCCGCTTTATGCCCGGGACACGACTTGTAACCTATCTGACTTTCGGTTTTCTACGGCTTTCACTAGTGCATTTTACTGTCGTGATGACCGCAGCCTGCTTGGTATGGGTCGTCTCTATCGTGCTGTTTATCAGCCAAATTCAAAAGGCGTTCAGCGGCATTGGTGGCACCTACGCCGCGTTGGTCGCAGCGACAATTGCCGTCCTCATCATCATTTTTACGCCGAAACTTGTGCGGCACCATAAAAGCGCCAAAACACTCGACGATGCCGAACTGGAAAGTACCTTGAACAATGGATAATACCGCAATGCCGCGCAGCGAAGCACCCCACGCGGGCATGCCAGTTCTAGACGCCTCGGCTGACGGCGTGTCCTGGTTCGAATTTGCCCCGGCACATCTATTCTATACACCGATCGCAGTTTATTGTGGCTGGTTATCGCTGCGGCATTGGGGTCCGACGCTACTGACCAATGCAAATCCGTCTCTGCCCTATTCGGGGTTGGTGGGCGAAAGCAAACACGCGGTTCTTGCTGAGGTAAAAGGTGATGCACGAAACCTGGTTTCGCCGTACGTGCGAGTGCTGCGGTGGGGCGGCGAGGGCGGATTGATGCGCTCGGTTAACGAGGCGATGGAAGCGATAAAAAATGACCAGCTTTCGTTTCCGCTGGTCGCCAAACCCGACATCGGCATGCGCGGCGTCGGGGTTCAAATCGTTCGCGGCCAAACTGACCTGCAGGCGTATGCTTCATCCTTTCCGGCGGGAGCAAACTTCATACTGCAAACCCTTGTCGATGAGGAAGGCGAAGCCGGGGTTTTCTATATCCGCGAGCCCGGCGAGAAAAAAGGCCGTATTACCAGCCTCACGCTCAAATATTTTCCCCGAGTGCACGGCGACGGCAAAAGAACCCTGCGGCAACTGATTATGGATGACCCTCGGGCGGGCAAGCTTGCGCACATTTATGTGGACCGCCACCAAAAGCGATTGGACAAAATTATCGATGAGGGCGAAAGTGTGCGCCTGGCTTTTGCAGGCAGCCATTCGCGCGGCACCATTTTCCGTAACGGTAACGACCAAATCACCGAGGCTATGACCGATGCATTTGACCAGGTAGCCCAGTCCATCGACGAATTTTACATTGGCCGCCTCGACGTACGGTTCGGTGACTTCGATGCGTTCCAAAACGGTTATGGTTTCAAGATCATTGAGATCAACGGCGCAGGCGGTGAGCAAACCCATATTTGGGACGCCCGCACAACACTTGCAGAGGCTTACAGGGCTCTAATTCAGCAATTCGGCGCTCTCTACCGCATCGGAGCGGCCAATCGCCGCCGCGGCTTCAAACCAACACCGATCAGATCGCTGATCAAGGCGTGGCTCGGCGAGAAAAAACTGACCAAACACTACCCCATTACCCACTAAACAGTTGTTCTGGTACAAACAAAAAACAGGAGACAAAAAATGGATTTTGTAAAAAAACATATCGAGTGGCTTCCCGTCATTCTGATCGTTATCATTCTAGGAGGCAGCCTGCCCTTCAAATTCACAGGCGCTGCACAGACCGATCATATTTTTGATGTGGTAGGGCAATTTCTCGGGCTGGGTTTTTTCCGCACATCGGGAGGATTTATCATTGGAGCAGCAGAGCTTGTGGCCGTTGTCCTCGTATTAATGCCCAAAATGCGTGGTATCGGCGGCTTGCTAACAAGCGGCATCATGACCGGCGCAATTTTCTTCCATCTGGCAAGCCCTTTAGGCGTCACGGTTCAATGGATGGAAGACGGCCAGATGCAGGAAGACGGCACCCTATTTTATATGGCTATTGTCGCGTTGCTTTCAGGCTTGTTCCTGTTCCTGCGCAATAAAGGCCAAGTGATGAGTTTGATCGGTAAAGAATAACTGGGTCAAGAGCTATCAATTGTCTTCCGGCCGTGGGCGAATATAATTCCGTCCACGGCGCCTTGACGCAGCAAACGCTCGTAGCCGAGGGGGCGTCCAGCCTTTTATTTATTTGGTCTTTACCAGTTTTAGGATGGTCAATATTGCATGAGCTTCCGCTTTGCTGATACCGGCCTTTTTCATCAGGGCAACAAACAGCTCGCTATCGCCTGAATGCAACATGTTTTTTGTTGCGGATAGCGTAAAGCCTGACCGGTAAGCCAGTGAACTCTCGAGAAAAGCGATGCTACCTTTTTCCGCCATATCAAGCATAAGATCGATGGTAAGGCGACGCTGGGCACGCAGATCGCCCACATAAGCATGAATCTGGCGCTCACTGGCTGCCGCTATCATAGCCCACATGCTTTTTGACGCACTGCTGCGCATCAACTCGTCCGCGATGTCACTGGTGACACCGTATTGTCCCTCCAGCAAACAGCGGAACGTATCTGACACCTTATCTATAATCGATTTCACCACTGAGAGTGGCAGGTTTGGCCTTGCGCTCAACTGTTCCATCAGTGTGCGGCGTTCCGGAAAGCGCCTGACGATGGATGAAAGGACACGTTCGTTCAGGCGAGCTTTCTCGTTTCGAACCAAATAACTAACGCTTTTTTCCGAACCAAACGTAACCAGCGCCTCGCAGGTAGAATCGCCCAAACTGTTGCGTTTGGCGATTGTAACATGAGCATGCTCTTCCAAATGCGGCATCAACCCCGCGAGCTGGCTATCAGAAAAAACAGTGGTCGACGCCAAAAACGGTCCCGAGACACTCTCCACATCAGTTGCGATTTTTGCGGCAAGGTCGTGCGGCAGGAACGGACAAGATCGCAATTCAAGCGCCAAGGCTTCGCGCACATTTACCGCCACGTCCTGCGCCAACGCCCGCGCGACATTCTCGACAATTTCACGCTGTTCCTGGTCTTTCGACCGATGCAGAAAATCCGAAACCCGCCGTGTTAAAACGACCTTTTCCAGCGTATCTGCATTCAGCATTTTTAATGGATCAATACTCAAGTTCCGTGCTCCAATTAAATTGGTTCAGCTATCCAGCTGCCCGACCCCATCTTACTTGCGTCATTATCTTGCAACTATTAAGGGAGCAAGCCGGTAAAGTTATGGTTAACGTCCGGTCACCTTTTCTTCTTGTTGTAGGCTTTTATCAAACCCAGATACTTCGGCGCCAACTGGTCAGGCACTTCTGCTTTTTTCATCAGACAAACAAATGCCGGGCCATCACGTAGTGTCATAATATCCTTAATCTTATCAACGGTATGACCTGTTTGCAGCGCCAACGCACTTTCAAGAAACTTCATGCCGCCGCGAGACGCCATCTCGACAACTGTTAGGTGTGTAAGCCGGCGATTAATTTTCAGGTCGGTCACAAACGCATGCACCTGCGCGGTAGTTGCAACTTTAATTTGCTGCCACATCACCTCATACCCGCTGCTACTGGCCAATTCTTCGGCAACATCGCCATCAAGACAATAATGTTCCACGAGTATATGTCTGAAATGATCCGACACTTTTTCAACAATCTGTTCAGCGACCGACAGCGGCAGGTCTGTGCGCGCACCCATATGATCCATCAACCGCTGGTTATTGCTAAAACGGTCAATCACCGTAAGACAGGCGCTTTCGGGCAATTCCAGACAATCATTGCGCAGCAGCGCCGTAACGCTGTTTTCTCGACCCACGGACGCAAGGGCGTAAATAACATTCTCGGGCAGATCATCGCGCCGCGCGATCCAGGCGCGCACAGGGTCTTCAAGTTCAGGAATTAGTTTCTCCAGTGCTTGACCAGAAAACACTTGCGTGGCCTGCAAAAACGGTCCGGAAACCTGTTCGATATCGGTGGCAATTTTCTTGGCTAAATCCCGAGAAAGTTTGCTGCATTGTCGCAGTTCATAGGCCAAAACGCGGCGAACCTGGCTTGAAATATCCTGAGCAAGAACCCGAGCGACATTTTCCACTGTCCGGCGTTCAACGTCTGCCTGATCGCCAGACAAAAATTGGCCGACCTTCTTTGCCAGAAGTATCTTCTCGATCCTCGTGGAATCTATAAGGTTTGCCATCGACAAATCCATATAACGACCTTCCGGGTTGGGTTCACGCATACCATGCGGCAACGAAGTAGACATAATCCCACAAGAAATTGAGGATTTCGTCAACGAACCGAAACAAATCGTATCAAATTTGAATGAAGTATGCGGTCCGCCCTAGCCGCACCAAATCAGAGTGGGGGAGCCCAAATTCTATTTTCTATCTGTACAACGGGCGAAAAACTCGAGTGCCGCATGCTCGTGCCATGGCCTTTTGCTACCAATGGCATGGAACCCCACATGCCCCCCGGACGGCGTGATTGCCGCTCCAGCGGGTGTGTTTTCGGGCCAGGCTGCCCGGCGATAATCTTCAACCGGTATCCAAGGGTCATCCGCTGAATGCAACGCAAGCGTGGGGATATCAATGCGACTTACCAGCGGGAAACAGGAAGCCCGCGCGTAGTAATCAGCGGCGTCCCTGAAGCCAAAAGCCGGGGCTATAATATGCTGGTCAAAATCCCAAACACTGGTCATCTCCTCGGGGGCAACTTTAACCCTGGGGTGGATCAACCCAGCAAAGTCGTTTTTCATATTATTAACCACATAGCGGCTATAGAAATGGTTCCTGCGGCGCTCAAGCTTTTTCTGACTTGTCGCCAGATCAAGCGGCGCTGAAATCGTAACACATGCCGTCACGGCGCCAACAGCGTTCTCAGGCACATCACCTTCACCGAGCATGCGCAGACTGAGTTGGCCACCCAGCGAAAAACCCATGAGGTAAATGGTCGATTCCGGCGCGTGTTTGCCCACCCGCCTCAATACCGCTCGCAGGTCGCTGGTTAGTCCGGCGCTATACGGCGCTTCCGAAGTCTCTGCTGAGGGACCCACGCCGCGGTAGCTCATCCGGTAAACGCTGTATCCGTAGCTTAGAAAAGTTCGGGCAGCACTTACCATGTAACTACTGTCTTCACCGCCCCCAAGCCCGTGCACCAGCACAAGAGCGCGATTAAGTGCTGCGCTGTCCTCTGGGTGGTTAACCGCTACATTGATAGCGCCCACATCGATCGGTGCCAGAATGCGCTCACACGGCGCAAGAGATGGGGGGGTGGCGACAAAACTATTGCGCAGCGTTTGAAGGTCGCCGCCAATCCACGGAAACCTTGGTTTGAAGGGCGGTAGCTTTGTGGAAGACAAAAAGCGCCGAAGGCCAGTACCAATCAGGTCCATATTAACCCCTTCAACGCTCAGATCTCAAGAATGCGCAAACCTTATAAATGCGCAGACCGCCCTGCTTCCACATGCATATTGCCTGCGTCATGGTCGTTAAAACCCTGACAGCTACTAACTCCGCGAGTTTCAGAATAGTCCATATGTGCTCTCACACATCCCAGTGCCGCCTGAACCAGACGTGGTGACAAACCCTGATAAAGAATTTCAACAATCGCCGCAGGGTCGCGCTGCCCTTGGCGCAACAACTCTTCCACTTGTTGCTGGCGCATCAATCGGTGGGCATAAATTTCGTCGATACGCGCGCAGGAATCGTCAATCGGGTCACCATGGCTGGGCATAAATCGCTGCGCGCTAGTTTGTTTCAAAACTTCAAGGCTATCCAAATAGTCAGCCAGGTTACCCAGCGGCGGCACTATCACCGTTGTTGACCAACCCATCACATGATCGCCGGAAAATAGAATATTTTGCTCGGGCAGCAAATAACACAGGTGGTTGGGGAAATGCCCAGGTGTATGTAGCGCCTGTATGCGCCAGTCGCCCGCGCCCAAAATCTCGCCGCCCTTGAGGATATGGTCCGGGGCGAAATCTGCATCTATGTCTTCTTCGCTGATGGCCAACAACTCTGGCGACAGTCCGCCGTGTCCGTAAATCGGCGCGGAAATTTTCGCCTGCAATCCTCGGGCTGCAGCGCTGTGGTCAAGATGAGAATGGGTCACTAGAATACCCGACACTCGGCGGCCTGCAACCGCGTCAGCAACAACATCAATATGCCCTGCGTTGTCGGGGCCCGGATCAATGATCCAAACATCCTCGTCGCCGACAATATAGGTGTTGGTGCCGGGGCCAGTGTAATCTTTTGAATTGTCTGCAAGCAACACGTCAATGCCATTTGCGATAAAAATTGGCACACCGTAAACCGCTTTATCGCGCAGGGCTTCTGCCGCCACACTACTGGGCACAAGGCCGTTAGATGAATTTATAATGTCAGTCACAAGTTACTCATATCAAATTAAACCAAACACGCTAGCCTTAAATAGGCGATTTTCGGGTGCTTTTTCCAGTCACCGATCATCACTCTTTGGTTACAAACCCGTGTCAGGATGCCCGCTCAAATTTTGTCGATAAAACAACACTGGTCTGGGTCCGCTCCACGCCTTTTATCCGACCGATCTCATCAAGGGCCTTATCAAGTGCGGCGGTGCTTTCGGCACGCAGGCTTGCGATGAGGTCAAATTCGCCCGAAATCGTATACAGCCGAGTGATGGCGGTGTGGCGCTTGCAGAAAGCAACGACCTCGTCCTGCGCACGCGGCATAATTTTCAGCATTACCTGTGCCCGCACTTCGCGCCCGGCATAATCACTACCTAACCGCACCGTATAACCAGCGATCACGCCGCTGGTCTCCAGCTTGCCGAGCCTGTCCTGAACTGTGGACCTCGACAACCCCATGACCCGCGAAAGCGCGCTCATTGAAATACGCGCGTTCTGCCTCATCACATCGATAAGCCGCTTATCTGTAGCATCCATCATTCATTTTACCGATTATTCCGTTAATATGAATGTATATTTACACCATAATGTATGTTCTGGCTATTCAAATCAGCCAATCATTGTCGCTATCTTTTACCCGCAAATCGGGAAGACATTGGGCTGTACACCTCGGCAGTATAACACTCGTTTGCAGAATTACTTGTTCACGAAATAACTGGGCTGGAAGGATAACAACATGCACGACGTTTTATTAATGGGCGCGGGAAAAATCGGCGAAATGATCGCCACATTGCTGGCAGAATCGGGCGACTACCGAATAACCGTTGCGGACTTCAACGACGCCGCCTTGGCGCGCATCCCGAAAAACGATCATGTTAGTACTCTACATCTGGACGTGACCAATACTGCTGCGCTCGACAGCGCCATGAAAGGCAAGTTTGCGGTATTGTCTGCCTGCCCTTACGAAATGACCCGGTTGATTGCACCGGCTGCTAAAAAAGCAAAGGTGCATTATTTTGATCTGACCGAAGATGTTGAATCTACTCGGCTGACAAAAGCCCTGGCCGTTGACAGCCAGTGCGCCTTCATCCCGCAGTGCGGTCTGGCACCGGGTTTTATCTCGATCGTTGCATACGATTTGGCCAAGCATTTTGACACCCTGCACAATGTTCACATGCGCGTCGGCGCGCTGCCCAAATACCCTTCAAACTCGCTGAAATATAACCTGACATGGTCGACAGACGGTTTGATCAATGAATATTGCAACCCCTGCGAAGCCATTGTCGGCGGCCAGCAAATGGAAGTGCCCGCCCTTGAAGAACTGGAACGCTTTAGCCTCGACGGTATCGAATATGAAGCCTTTAACACATCGGGCGGCCTTGGCACCCTGTGCGAAACACTGGACGGCAAGGTCAACAATCTGAACTACCGAACCGTTCGTTACCCCGGCCACCGCGACATCCTTAAATTACTATTGCAAGACTTGCGTCTGAACGAACGCAAAGACCTGATGAAAGACATTTTTGAACATGCTCTACCTGTTACAATGCAGGATGTGGTGCTGGTTTTTGTCAATGTTTCAGGCGAAAAAGACGGCCGTTTCATGCAGGAAAGCTACGCCCACAAAGTTTATGCCCGCGACATTGGCGGCAAACGCTGGAGCGCTATCCAAATCACCACCGCATCGGGCATATGTACCATGCTGGACCTGGTTGCTGATGGAAAGTTGCCCCAGAAGGGCTTCGTGCGACAGGAAGATACCAATTTCAACGATTTCATTGAAAACCGCTTTGGTTCCGCTTATGCCCGTTCTGTAGAGGTTAGGGCTTAACATTACCCGGCCTCCCGTTTACGAGGCCATAAGGGGAAGAACGTGGCGAACGCATCAATGACATCACCAGATCAGGTATCAGGCAAAATTACCGGCGGCCAGGCGCTGATCGACGCGCTTGTCGCCAATGGGTCAGATTTGGCTTTCGGTGTACCGGGAGAATCGTATCTGGCAGCCTTGGATGCGCTGCATGATGCGGGCGACGACATTCGCTTCATTACATGCCGCCACGAGGCTGGTGCGGCCAACATGGCCGAGGCTCACGGCAAACTGACCGGCAAGCCGGGCATTTGTTTTGTCACCCGCGGCCCCGGTGCTACGCATGCCTCCATCGGTCTGCATACCGCGTTTCAGGATAGCACGCCGATGATCATGTTGATCGGCCAGGTCGCCTCTGATCAGGTTGAGCGCGAAGCCTTTCAGGAAATTGATTACCGCCGCTATCTGTCAGAGGTCACTAAATGGACCGCCGAAATTAACGACCCGTCGCGCATCAGTGAATATATTGGCCGTGCCTACCGCGTTGCCACGTCTGGCAGGCCCGGCCCGGTTGCGCTTGCTTTGCCTGAAGACATGCTCACTGCGCTGTGTGACCGGCAACAGACTGTTCCTTATAAACCCACAAAAGCATCACCCGGCCCTGACGACCTACAGCAATTAAAGCAGCTGTTGGAAGGCGCTGAGCGACCCTTGATAATGCTGGGCGGCAGCGGATGGTCCGACACCTCGGTGGAGAGCATTCAGGAATTTGCTGCAGCGAACGGTTTGCCAGTTACGGTCTCTTTTCGCTGTCAGGATCGGTTCGATAATCGGCTGCCCAATTATATCGGCGACATGGGCATCGGGGCCAACCCGGTGCTTGTCACGCAAATGCAGGACGCCGACGTGCTTTTGGTACTGGGTGCGCGGTTAGGCGAGATGACCACCGGTGGATACAGCCGCATCAAAGTACCCGTGCCGACACAGACGCTTATTCATATGCACCAAGGCGCTGAAGAATTGGGCCGCGTGTACCAACCGGCGCTGGCAATTAATGCAACGCCCGACACTATGGCCCCAGCACTTGCCGCATTGGGCCTTAAACCAAACCCATCGTGGGCAAAACAAACCGCCAGCGCGCGCGCGGCCTACCTCGACTGGATCAAGCCTGTTCCAAACCCCGGTGCGGTACAATTGGCGGACCTCTACAAGCATATGCGAGAGACGCTGCCAGCCGACGCAATCCTGTGCAACGGCGCAGGAAACTATGCGTCCTGGCTGCACCGGTTTTACCAGTACCGCGCCTACGGCACCCAGCTTGCCCCCACATCCGGAGCGATGGGATACGGCGTCCCGGCGGCGATTGCAGCAAAAATCGCCCAGCCCGACAGCACAGTTATTGCCTGCGCCGGTGATGGTTGCTTTATGATGAGTGTCATGGAGCTGGCAACGGCAGTTCGCTACAAAGCCAACGTGGTTTTCCTGGTGTTTAACAACAGCATGTTCGGTACCATTCGCATGCATCAGGAACGAACCTACCCTGACCGGGTGTCAGGCACCGACCTAACCAACCCGGATTTTGTTGCGCTGGCAGAGAGCTTCGGCGCACTGGGATTACAGGTTAACCAAACCAACGAATTTGCCGGCGCGCTTGATCAGGCACTCAAGGCAAACCGGCCAGCGCTTATTGAAATTATCGTCGATCCGGAGGCGATTGCACCCACTGCAACGCTCTCTGGGCTTAAAAATAAGACATAAACTTGGTAAATCAGACATAAACTTGCAAAAATCGGCGTTGAAAAGCCGAAAATGGAGACCAAACTCATGAAAAACCGCGTTGCAGATATTCTTGCCTCGATGCAAATCGACCCAAACCAATTCTCAGGTGGCAACCTTAAAGTTCATACGCCTATCGATGGCAGTGAAATTGGCTGTGTCCAGATGGACGACCGGGCATCGGTCGATGCCAAGATCGCAAAAGCGCAAGCAGCGTTCTTGAAGTGGCGCACAGTGCCTGCACCCCGACGCGGTGAACTGGTACGCTTACTGGGCGAAGAACTGCGCGAGCACAAAGATGCTCTGGGTGCACTAGTGACAGCTGAATGCGGAAAAATCCTTGAAGAAGGCAAAGGCGAAGTACAAGAGATGGTCGACATCTGCGAGTTTGCCGTTGGTATTTCACGGCAGCTCCATGGCCTGACAATCGCATCCGAGCGCCCCGGCCACCACATGCGTGAATATTGGCAGCCGCTCGGCCCTGTTGGAATTATCTCTGCTTTCAACTTCCCGGTAGCCGTATGGGCATGGAACACAGCGCTTGCACTGGCATGCGGCGACCCTTGCATCTGGAAACCCTCAGAGAAAACCCCGATAGTAGCCCTTGCCTGTCAGGCGCTGCTTGAGCGCGCCATCGCCAAATTCGGTGCCGACGCGCCTGAAGGCCTAACAAACGTGATTGTAGGCATGCGCGATGTGGGCGAGCAAATGGTTGATGACAGCCGCATTGCGCTGGTTTCAGCCACAGGCTCCACGCGCATGGGCCGCGAGGTTGGCCCGCGTGTTGCTGCCCGCTTCGGCAAATGCTTGCTGGAGCTTGGCGGCAACAATGCCATCATCGTCGCGCCTAGTGCTGATCTGGACATGGCAATCCCCGGCATCGTTTTCGGCGCTGTCGGCACCGCTGGTCAGCGCTGCACCAGCACCCGCCGTTTAATCGTGCATTCCAGCGTTTACGACAATCTGGTACCGCGCCTGAAGAAAGCCTATACCGGCATCCGTATCGGTGACCCGCTCGCCGCCGGCACACTGGTTGGGCCTGTGATCGATGAGGCATCTTTCAGCGGCATGGAAAAAGCACTTCAAAATGCAATAGCCGAGGGCGGCACAGTCACAGGCGGTGGCCGCGTTTTAGCCAACCAATATCCAGATGCCTATTATGTGCAGCCTGCCATCGTCGAGATGCCAAGCCAAAGCAAAAGCATGTGCGAAGAAACCTTCGCGCCGATCCTCTATATCGTGAAGTACGAAACACTTGATGAAGCGATTGCATTGCAAAACGGCGTGCCGCAAGGTCTGTCCAGTTCGATCTTCACCACCGACGTGCGCGAAGCTGAGGCCTTTATCGCTACTGGCGGTTCTGACTGCGGTATCGCCAATATAAACATCGGCACATCAGGCGCTGAAATCGGCGGTGCATTCGGCGGCGAGAAAGAAACCGGCGGCGGCCGCGAAAGTGGATCAGATGCGTGGCGTGCCTATATGCGCAGGCAAACATCAACGGTGAACTATAGCCGTGAACTGCCACTTGCACAGGGCATCAAGTTCGATGTTTCCGAATAGGAAACGCACCTGATTGCCACATTGCTTGAAAACCTTAGAGAGGCGACTTTAGGGGCCGCCTCTTTTATCTCCACTGCTAATTGAGCCAAATCGCTAATTGAGCCAAATCAAAGACAATTCCTTTGCGCTTGATAGGTTTGGTTTTCAAGGTAGACATTCTGTTTGCCTTTACGGGAGAGAAAAGATGAAACTGAACCCTATTGCTCTTGCTAACGCGGCGGCTGCCACAGCAATCGCACTATGGCTTGTTTGTAGTTTCTTTGTAATGGCCTTGCCTGGCTCAATGATGTCGATGACAGGCCATATGCTGCATGCTGACATGGCCGCTAAAAGCTGGACACTCACCCTGCCTGGCTTTGTTTTTGGATTATTGATATGGGCGGCGGCCTGCTGGTTTACCGGCTGGCTTATTGCCGTATTCTATAACCGGTTTGCGCAAGCTTCCGAGTGAGCATTTCTGGTTCACGCAGCAAACCCTATAGGTAATTGCCTCGGCCCAACTAAAAACCTCTCAGGCATCACGCTCCAAGGGATTTTTTTTTAAATTCTTTGCCGTTATTGAGGCGAAAATACTTCGCCACTACATCACCGCGCTCAAGGAGCTTGCGCTCTAGTTTGCGAGCACGACGAACCGTAGCTGTCGCCTATTTTTCCGGAACAAGACTTGCCTCAGCTTTCAACAGCGTAATAGCATGAGAGTCTTTGTTGTATAGTTCCGTGCCTACAATTTTCATACCAGCGGCCTCAAGTTGTTTGCTAACATCCTGGGTGGACCGAATGTTATAGACCTCCGACGGAAGGCTGGCCGCAAGGGTCGAGCTTTTGTTCCCATGAAAAGCAAGTACCAGTTGCCCACCCGGCGCAAGCACCCGGCGGAATTCAGTCAGCAGACTGCGCAGCGGACTTATGAAATAGATGGTATGAACGCTCAAAATTTTGTCGAAACTGGAATCATCGAAAGGCAACTTGCTGGCGCTGTCAACTTTCTCCATCTTCAAGAGCCCGTTTTGAATAAGGTCTTGGTTCCTGCGCCGTGCCTCTGTAACCATTACTTCGGATTGATCAACACCGGCAATCAACTGGCTTTGCGACGCAATCCGCGAGATTCTGCGAAAAGACTGACCGTGCCCACAGCCGAAGTCCAGTATTCTGTCTCGCGGGGCCATCGACATAAAATCAATAGCAGCATCATTCTCGCCAGCGGTTTCACGAGCCATAATTTTAGCTACAATTTTCCCGAACCAGCCTCTGGGATTTGAAGATTGTTCGGCAATAAATAAAGGTTTTTTCACGTTGGTTCCTTAAAGTTGACGTTCCCTGTCGGTTAAACCCGATCAGTCTTGTTCAGATGGAGAAGTGGGCACGGGTGGGTGAGGGCCTGACACACTAGGCTGCGAACGACTTCATCGAACCTCTCGCACCAGTTTCGCGCTCGCCAATTGGGCGGCCTTAAGGCTCTTCCAGTTGAAGGGTGCCAGTAGCTGAGCCAGAAAAGACGCCGGAACTGGATTATCCTCTATGCCCAACTCACCGGGCTCATACTTGTCGGCGGGCCTAAATGTGCCAAACAAAATATCAGGCAACATGAAGATTGCCGAGAGATTCGAACCTCCCAAATCAGCATCTTTTGAATGGTGGATATGATGATTTCCCTGCGTTTGAATCAAATAATGCATGAACACAAACTCGGGCATTTTGATATTTGAGTGGTTCAAATTACCCAGAAAATTCATCGCTCCGCCGATCCACAACAGCAGGATTGGTTCCGCGCCCAGCATAATAAACGGCACATACAGCACAGCGTAACGAACGGTAGACTCGAGAAAGTGCAATCGGGCGCCGACAAATATATGTAGTTTGTCCTGATCATGGTGCAGCGCGTGCAAGCGCCACCAAAATTCGAACCGATGAAACATCCAGTGTTTTGCCCAATCGGTAAAACTAACGAGCATGGCCGCAAGGACAAACTGCAGCCAAAATGGCCAGTGGTTTGGCCAAGCGGCGTCGCCGGTATTTTCAGCAATTGCCACTGCAACAGCGGTTGCACCCCCGAAGAACAGGAGTTCGCCCAGCTTTGGCCCGATAGTGCTAAGCGCAAGGCCGTGTAGCAAATCATTTATTGATTGCCGGTCACGCCACCACGCCCACTCGTCGTTCAAGGGCATCAGCATCTCAAGAAGGGATATCAGTGCCACATGCGCAATGGTCACGGAGAACAGGGCGACACCGGGCGTTATACCTGCTTCCATCAATGACCAGAAGCCGGCAAAGCCTGATACGAGGCATGCCGGAAACATTAAATACTGGACGCCATTTTTAATCATTTTATTCTCGCTTTATAATTTATAGCGAGACTGTGCACTTTGCGGCGATATGAATGCTTGTCGATTTCGAAAATGGCTATTGTTTAACGAAAACAGGGAAAGTTTCAACAAACTGATCAGTCGGATGAGAACAGTTCGCCGGTTACCCTACGCCAGCCATTATTTACCGGACAATTTACTGTTTCTATATTCCGTAGGCGTAGTATTCTCATAGGCTTGGAAAGCCCGATTGAAAGGGGCGAGGGACTGAAACCCGACGCTGGTCGCAATCGTAAATATGGGCGTGTTTCGCTCGGTTTCATCGGCAAGTCGGCTGCAGGCCATTTTGATCCGGTGGCTATTTAAAAAATCGCCAAAATTCCGATAACCCAAATACTGGTTAATCAACTTCCTCAATCGATACTCGGGTATATTCAAACGACTGGAAAGTTTTGTCACCGTCAACCGCGGCTCAACAAACATCCCTGCGGCAACAAGGGCATTCAAAGCGTCAATGTCGTGCCTGTCAAGCGGCGAGAGTTCAGGTGAGCCAGTCGAATGAGGGAATCCGGCATCAAACTGCAACAGTAAATCCTGTTTCGCGCTGATTTTCCACAAACAGAAAACAGCGACCAACACTAATGTCATTGTCTGTAGCGTCTGCAAATAAATATTAAAGCCACCATTTTGGAAATATAACTCGGCCATCAGGACTATTGCGCCGGTAACCGTGGTGAGCGCGATAATCACCGCTCTGAATTGTCGCCGACTATGAACCAGATCATTTGCCAAATCGTGCCACGACACAAAGGCAAGATGCGTCACAATCGCCAATTTCAGGCCGGTTACCGTGACAAACAATCCTGAGGCAGCCTGATGGCCATTGGCCAATGCCACCAAATACATATAGCTAACCGCGCCAATAGACAAAACGACAAGCCAGTGCCATGCTCTGGTGACAAACTGATCCATCAGAAGTGACAAGCAAAAAAGCCAGGCAAATGGTAAAACCATGATGCAGGGAAAAACGCCCAAATAGTCAGAGAAACCAGGATTAGCGGGAAATACGGTGCCTGCACAAAGCAAGAAGCCAGCAGTGCACAGAGCCGACGTCCCGCCAAGTCTTCCGCCCAGGTTTTTGCCAAAGTCCCGAAAAAACAAAATGCCTAGCCACAAAAAAAGAGCCGCAGCTCCTTGGCTAAGGCTAACGTTTAAATAGTCTAAACCTGTTTGGTTAATCATAAGGAGACAATATGGTGTTAAGCCGCACGCCGCAACCTTGCGGGCGCACGCTTTATCACTAATGCGTGAATGTCTGTACGCAGGTTTTTACGCTTCCGGAGTTTACGTAAATCTTGTTTTCGCTATTGCGACATCAACGATGTGCCGAGCTGTAGAGAGCCAAAAGACGAACCAACAATTAAGAAGATGGGCCAGATTGCCTGCGCCGCCTGAATGCAGGCTATCAAAAATAAAGGCGCCGAAGCGCCTTTATTTTCCGTTTTAAGGGTATCTTTTTCTAGAAGATGAAGTCATCAGCTTCAATGGAGGCAGCGCTTACGTTGGTAAGCACGATAGTATCAGTGCCACCGAAGCTAACTGTTGTAGACGTGCCATCTTGTGTGATGGTCAAATCGTCGTAATCATCCACACCAGCGATACCTGACACATCAATCTGGTCAACACCGTCTTCATAATCATAGACGGTGTCGGTTCCAAAACCATCAGCAAATGCGAACGTATCAGCACCGGTTCCGCCCCACATATAGTCATTGCCAGCACCGGATTGCAGCGTATCATCGCCAGCATCACCATACAGACGGTTGCCACCGGACGAGGCATTGTCGGTTTCAATGATCAGCGTATCGTTGCCGTTACCACCAAACAGATAGTTATATTGCACTGCATACTGGCTGCCAGCTTCGGTTGACCCGGTGATGGTCAAACTATCATCGTCGTCCTGACCATACAGATAGTTGGAATTAACCTGAGCGGTATACTGCGCCCCTGAAACATCTGACGCATCGATCGTCAACGTGTCATTGCCAGTGCCACCGTATAGATACTGGCTGTTTGTTCCGGCATAATAAGAATCCTGCGCGTTGTTATCAACTGTCAGGACATCGTTACCCGCATCGCCGACTAAACCGCCGTAGTAAATGCCCGCATCGTCCATATTGACACTATTTTGCTGGATAGTGAATTCATCGTCGCCGTTACCGCCGTAAATCCAGTTATAATAGGTATAGCTATAACCCCAGCTGCCATCATCGTCGCCGACACTGTTAACCTGAATATAACCAGTATCGTCGCCGTCACCGCCGTAGATGAAATTATAATAGGCATACCCGACTTCCGAGCCATTGGTTTGCAGCACCAGCAGGTCATCGCCGGCGTCTCCGGACAGGCCGTTATAGTAGGCATAGCCATATTCATCATAGCCAGCCTGCAGACCCAGTGCATCATTACCGTCGCCGCCGTATATCCAGTTGTTGTAAACATAGCCGGAGTAGCCGGTCTCAGCGAAGGAACGCAATTGCACAATATCGTCACCGCCATTGGTATAGGCGCGTGTACCATAGATGTAATTGGCTACGTCAAACGCAAACTCATTGTCTGTGTCGTCACCGTAAAAATACTCGTAATAGAGATAATCAACAGATTCAGGATTTTCTGCTCCCAGGTCAATTGGACCAGTGGAGATTTCAAATCCGTCATCTGCGCCGGTAATAGTGATCTCGACAGTAGCGGTGTCGCTACCGCCGTTGCCGTCTGATACCGTATAGCTGAAGCTGTCAGTTGCAGTTTCACCATCATTAAGGTCGTCAAACGCACCAGCTGGGTCATACGTGTATGATCCGTCCGACTGCATAACCACTACAGCGCCGCTTTCCAGCGTAATTGTTGTGCCTACGTCGGCACCTTCAATGCTAGAAACAGTGAGCGTGTCGCTTTGATCAACATCCATGTCATTGGCAAGTACATTGCCAGCCAACGGCGCATCGTCTTCGCCGACAACGCCGTCATCGTCCACGGCATCAGGGTCGTCGTTAACACCCTCAACTGTAACCGCAATCGTTCGTGTCACTTCGGTGGTGCCGTCTGTGGCGGTGAAATCAACCATCACGGTTTCGCTTTCACCCGCACTCAAATAATCAAACGCGCCTGCCGCATCGAATGTAAAGACACTGCCATCCACGCTACCTGCTGATGCGCTGGTGACCGTAATGTCATCGCCTTCAAAATCCCATGCGTCGGCCAGCAGGTCAAGATCAGCGCTGCCGTCCTCGGAAACTGTTAGCGCAGCGTCTTCAACCAAAGGACCATTATTGGTGCCGTCCAGTAGAACCGCAAAATTGTCAAAGATTAATGTATTAATATGTTTGAGCGTGTCGGTGCCGTCATCGCCCGAGACGATTGTTGCGTTTCCCTTGCCGTCAGCAAAAGAATAATCGCGCACATCACCGGAAAAAACCGCTGTATCAGCGCCGTCATTACCGTAAATGGTATCGTCACCCGCACCGCCGTTGATAACATCATCACCGTCACCGGCATTGATTCGATCAGCAGCATCTGTGCCCGTTATGGTGTCGTTACCGTCACCACCGTTTATTTTGCTTGAACTGGCCTCGATGACGTCATCGTCATCGGTTCCGTTGGTATTACCACCCTTATTTCCGTTGCCTGGCATTGGAGTCCCCTATAAAATTGCAAAAAAGCAATCGACCCCCAAAGCCTGCGCAGGGTGGAGTATAAACGAAAGTTACCTAATGGATAGTTAAATAATTGTATCTACTTATAAAAAATGAGTTTTATTCTTTTTAAACGCACAGTGTGGCTGCTGAATTATAGCCGGTGACGCCAGGGGCCCGCTCAGTCTCAACGACACTGATGGCAGGCCAATAAAAAACCCCCGGAATTATGCTTGTGGGCAAAACTCAAGGGGTTTTTAAATTCTTTGCGGTATATGGGCGGTAAAGTCTAAATTACTTAGCCACTACACCATCACGCTCAAGGCGCTTGCGCTCTAGTTTGCGAGCACGACGAACCGCAGCCGCTTGCTCACGAGCCCTCTTTTCAGATGGCTTTTCATAAAAGCGACGCATCTTCATCTCACGGTAGACGCCTTCGCGTTGCAGCTTTTTCTTAAGCGCACGCAGAGCCTGATCTACATTGTTATCACGAACGGAAACCTCCATGGGTTTCTCACTCCTTCCAAAGCCATAATTTGCAACCCACACATAAAGCGCGAACCACAGGGCAGGCGCGGTATAACAAAGGCTTTATGCCCGCACAAGTCAAAACCGCAAAAAACCACTGCCCGGCAACCAATTAGCTGCCCGATTATCGAATTACCTGCGGATATACTAGCATAATTGACAAGAAGGCGCAAAAATGCGGCAACATGTCTCTCGCGCGGGCGCGGGTTCCGTGGTAAATACCGGGTCGGCAAGCGAATCGGACCTTCGCTGACAATCGAGGTGAACCCAATGGCAACGAGCCAGAAAGAAAATACGAAAACCACGGCTGATAAGGCTCCAGAACTGAACCCTGTAGAAATGACACCGGAAGAGCTACGCGCGCCGCTTCTGGACGCCATGCTTTCGCACGTGCCGTTTGATGGCTGGACCTCAAAAGCAGTGGAAAATGCTGCAGCCGATGTGAATATTTCAAATGAAATGGCGGAACTGGCTTTCCCCGGCGGCGCAACCGAAATGCTGGAAGTTCACTTGGACAATGCCAACCTGATACTGGCTGAAAAACTGGCAACGCTTGACCTGCCTTCGATGAAAATTCGCGACCGCATTACGCTTGCCGTGCGCACCCGGCTCGAGCAAAACGCAGACACCCGCGAAACCGTGCGGCGCGGGCTGTTCACACTGGCGCTGCCGCAAAACCTGGCCCTTGGCTCCAAGGCCTTGTGGAACTCGGCAGACACCATGTGGCGGGCAGCCGGTGACACCTCAACCGACCATAATTGGTATACCAAGCGCGCTACCCTGAGCGCCGTCTACAGCGCGGTGCTTTTGTTCTGGCTTAACGACGAGTCTAAAGGGTTTACCGACACTTGGGCGTTTCTAGACCGGCGCATCGAAGACGTGATGAAAATTGAAACCGCAAAATATAAAATGCGCCAAGCCACCGCAAACTTTCCGTCCCTATCACAGTTTTTAGGGCGCTTGCGCTATCCCGGCGAGTAGCACCCGGTGCCGGATAAAAAGCCAACATCTTTTTCCCAATTAAGTCAGTTGCCGAATGTTGCGGCAGATACGGTGGGTGCGCTTACCCGTTGGCGGCGATATCTTGAGACCGAGCGCAGGGTTTCGGACCATACGCTGGACGCTTACGGCAGGGATGTGGGCTCGTTCATTCTATTTCTAACCAATTACAAAGGGTCAACCATCCAGCTTAAACTCCTTGCTGGCCTTCAAGTTCGAGACTTTCGTGCCTTTCTGGCTTCCAGACGCAATGACGGCCTGTCGCCTCAATCAACCGGACGAACACTGTCTTCAATCCGAAACTTCTACCGTTATCTGGCACGCGCAGAAGGCATTGAAAATGATGCTATCGACGCAGTGCAGTCGCCGAAAAAACCACACCGTGTGCCCCGACCGCTAACCGAGGAAGCAGCGCGGTCAGTGGTTGAGATATTGCCAGACTTTGCTGACGAGGACTGGATTGCTGCCCGCGATGTTGCGGTTATCTCGCTCTTATATGGTTGCGGCCTGCGGATCGGTGAAGCGCTGGCGCTCAATAAGGCTGACCAGCCAAAAGGCGACAGCATGCGGGTTATTGGTAAACGTAAGAAAGAACGGGTTGTGCCGGTGCTGGCTGCAGTTCGCCGAACCATCGACGACTATGCAGTAAAGTGCCCTTACCAACTTGCGCCGGACGGGCCGCTGTTTGTGGGTAAGCGCGGCGGCAGGTTAAACCCGCGCATCATCCAAGGAGCGATGCAGAAGGTTCGTGTTGCTTTGGCCTTGCCAGAAACCGCAACCCCGCATGCACTGCGGCACAGTTTTGCCACCCATCTGTTGTCGCGCGGGGGTGATTTGCGCACCATTCAGGAGCTGCTCGGCCATTCGGACTTGAAAGCAACCCAGATATATACCGAAGTAGATAGCGCCCAGCTAAAGCGTGTGTATGATCAAGCCTTCAAGCGAGGGTGAATGATGCCAAACCAACCAGATAACCGCCGACAAAAAGACCTGAAACTTGCCCGATTTCGTGGATGGTCCTTAACCGCGCTTTATTTTGCATTGGCGCTTTGGGCACTTATTTTCTGTTATGCAACATACTATTTCTGGGCCGTTTTGGTTGAGCAATCCGGTGGCGGTATGGCCTTGCCGTCCGCGCTGATGGCCTCCAGTATCCTAACCTTTCTGGTGTCCGCCCGGGCCGGGCATAAATTTTTAAAAGCTATGCAAACCAGAGCTTTCCAACCCTCAACTGATCTACTGCCCTTTCTCGCTATAGCCATAACAATAGTGGTTGCCCGCCAGGCATTCGGCGGCGCCTAAATTCACAGTTCTGGAAAAAGGTCCGAAAACAGCGAGTATTAAAAACGATTTTCAGCTAACTTGCTGAACATGAACTCAGACATACATTCTGGAACGCAACCCAACCCGCACCTGTTATATCAGGTCCTTCTCGAGCGCGATGCCCGCTATGACGGCAAGCTGTTTTTCGCTGTCACCAGTACGGGTATTTATTGCAGGCCCATTTGCCCGGCACCCAAGCCGAAACCGCAAAATGTACTGTATTTTGCCGATGCCAAAACTGCGGCCCTTGCCGGGTTTCGTGCCTGCAAACGCTGCCGGCCGGAAAGCCGACCCGGTAGCCCGGCATGGGAAGGCACAAAGGCCACGGTTAGCAGGGCATTGCGCCTGCTCGCTGGCACCGACAGCCCGGAAAACCTGACCGAACTTGCAGACAAACTCGGGGTGACGGACCGCCACTTGCGGCGGTTATTTCACCAGCATCTGGGCAAAAGCCCGATGGACGTGCGCCAGGAAAACCGGCTGTCGCTTGCGACCACACTATTGGCAGACAGCGACGGTTCAATCGCTGATATTGCCTATGCTTCCGGGTTTCAGAGCCTGCGTCGCTTCAACGATGCGTTTAAAGACAAATTCGAAATGCCCCCCAGCCAATGGAGACAATCATGTCACGACACTTAATTAAATCCAGCATCAGCACACCGGTTGGCGACCTCACGCTGCTGCTAGACAGCAAGACAATACTGATTTGCGAATTTGCTGACCACGACGAGCGGGTAACCCGCCAAATCGCGCGATTTTATACCGGCGATATAATCACCGAAGGCGACTGCCCGCCAAAAGTTTCCGAGACTTTGCACGCTTATTTCGGCGGCGACATTGACGCGCTCGACACGCTTGAGACCGACCCGCTGGGCACACCTTTTGAGCGCAGCGTATGGAAGGCGCTGCGTAAAATACCGGCAGGTGCCACCGACAGCTACGGCGCTTTGGCCAAGCGGCTAAAATCAAGCCCGCGCGCGGTTGGCCGAGCCAACGGCCGCAACCCGGTTGGGTTGGTTCACCCCTGCCACCGCATCATAGGAGCAGACGGATCGCTCACCGGCTATGCTGGCGGGCTTGATCGCAAAGAATGGCTTCTTAAGCACGAAGGCGCGATTTTGAACCTATAAGGAATGGAAAAAGCCCCGACGAACAGGCCGGGGCTTTCGATGCAAAACTAAAATCCGAGCCTGTTTACATATGAATGGTGCGGCCAAGCACCGCAAGTGCCGCTTCTTTCATCGCTTCGGTTTCGGTTGGATGCGCGTGACAAGTCAGCGCGATGTCCTCAGCGGATGCGCCGAATTCCATCGCGGTTGCTGCCTGCGCAATCATATTACCAGCGTCAGCGCCGATGATGTGAACGCCCAGTACGCGGTCGGTTTTCTTGTCGGCCAGAATTTTAACAAACCCGTCGGTTGCCATATTGGCTTTCGCTCGGCTATTGGCAGTGAAGGGGAACTTGCCCGCAGTATAGGCAACGCCTGCTTCTTTCAGTTCCTCTTCGGTTTTGCCCACACTGGCAACTTCCGGATAGGTGTAAACAACGCCCGGTATCACATCGTGGTTCACATAGCCGGTCAGCCCGGCGATATTTTCCGCGCAGGCAACGCCCTCGTCTTCGGCTTTGTGCGCCAACATTGGCCCCTCGACCACATCGCCGATCGCCCAAATACCGGGCACATTGGTTGAAAAATCATGGCCAATTTTAATGCGCGAGCGCTCGTCCATCTCAACGCCGATGGCCTCAAGGCCAAGCCCGTCGGTGTAGGGCCTGCGGCCAACTGACACCAACACCCGGTCGGCGCTGATGGTCTCGGGATCGCCGCCTTTGACCGGTTCGTATGTAACTTTCACGCTATTTTTGAGCGTTTTAACACCTGTCACTTTGGACGACAGCTTCAACTTCATGCCTTGTTTCTTAAGAATGCGACCAAAGGTTTTACGCACCTCAATATCCATGCCGAACAATACCTGGTCCATAAATTCAACAACCGTCACCTCAGACCCAAGCCGCGCCCATACAGAGCCAAGCTCAAGGCCGATAACGCCGCCGCCAATTACAACAAGATGCTTCGGCACTTCGGAGAACTCCAGCGCGCCGGTTGAAGATACAATTCTGTCTTCGTCAATTTCCATACCTGGCAGGCTTGCAACTTCACTGCCCGTGGCAATGATGGTATTTTTCGTCTTAACAATCTGCGTACCGCCGTCATTTAGCGCCACTTTGATCGTGTCTTTTGCGGTGAAATGGCCGGTGCCTTTGATCCAGTCGATTTTGTTTTTCTTGAACAAAAACTCGATACCGCCGGTAAGGCCGGTAACCGTGTTGTCTTTCGCGGCCATCATTTTCTTTAAATCGAAGCTGACGCCCTTTGCGGAAAGGCCAAATTTTTCAAAATCATGCGCGGCTTCATGATACAAATGCGACGCGTGCAATAGCGCCTTCGACGGCATACAGCCCACATTCAGGCATGTGCCGCCAAGGGTATCGCGTTTGTCTATACAGGCAACCTTCAAGCCTAACTGCGCCGCACGGATTGCAGCAACATAACCACCAGGTCCTGCGCCAATAATAACAACATCATAAGTATCTGACATGGATTTCTGCCTTACATATCCAGAAGGAGGCGGGTTGGGTCTTCGAGCGCTTCTTTGACACGCACGAGGAAGGTCACAGCTTCACGGCCATCAATCAAGCGGTGGTCGTAGGACAGCGCCAAATACATCATCGGACGAATGACAACCTGCCCGCCAACCGCCATAGGGCGTTCCTGAATTTTATGCATACCCAAAATAGCTGATTGCGGCGGGTTGATAATAGGGCTCGACATCAGCGAGCCGAAGATACCACCGTTTGAGATAGTGAAGGTGCCGCCTTGCATATCGTCGATGGTTAATTTGCCGTCGCGTGCCTTGCGGCCGTAGCCAGCGATACCAAGTTCAGTGTCGGCAAACGACATGTCCTGCGCGTCTTTCAACACTGGCACTACAAGGCCGTTGGGGGCCGACACCGCCACACCGATATTGGCATAATTGTGATAAACGATCTCTTCACCTTCGATGGAAGCATTCACTGACGGCACTTCCTTGAGCCCGAGACAGCAGGCTTTGGCGAAAAAGCTCATGAAACCAAGCTTGATACCGTGTTTTTTGGCGAACATGTCTTTGTAGCGAGCCCGCGCTTCCATCACTGCCGACATATCAACTTCATTGAAGGTCGTCAGCATGGCTGCAGTGTTTTGTGCGTCTTTCAACCGTTCTGCAATACGCTTGCGCATACGGGTCATTTTAACCCGTTCTTCGCGCGGCCCAGTGGGCACAGCCGCCGCAGCAGCCGGCGCATTCAGCGTGCGCGCAGAACCGCTTTCAATCGCTTTCATCACGTCGCCTTTGGTCAGGCGACCGTCTTTGCCGGTGCCAGCAATTGACGCGGCGTCCAGATTATAGTCTTCGACCATGCGGCGCACAGCTGGTGACATTGGCATCAAGTCTTGTGCTGCCGGAGCGGGCGCGGGTGCTGGTGCTGGTGCAGCGGCCTGAGCCGGTGCAGGGGCAGGTGCCGCCACAGCCGGGGCTGCCGCAGCAGGTTCGGGCGCAGCGGATGCAGCCGGAGCATTTGTCGCTTTGCCTTCGGTATCAACTCGAGCGATTAACGCCCCGATATCAACCGTGTCACCCTCGGCAACAAGCTGCTCGATCAAAACACCCGCTACCGGGCTAGGCACTTCCATCGCCACCTTATCGGTTTCAACTTCGACGATAGGCTCGTCCCGTGCGACAGCATCGCCGACCTGTTTGAGCCAGGTTCCGATCGACCCTTCAGCCACCGATTCACCCATCTGCGGGATTACGATATCTTCAATTGCCACCTTGTGTGCTCCTAGTTTTTTCGTTCATTTCGGATGCTCTCAGGATCTATCCTTCGAGAGCGTCACTCACTAATTTTTGTTGTTGTGCTGCATGCTTGGATGCCCGCCCTGTCGCCGTTGATGCACTGGCTGGACGGCCAGCATAGCGGGCCCGCGTTACTGGCATTTTCATACCGATCAGCAATTCTTCGAGCGGCTCATTGACCGATGTCCAGGAACCCATGTTTTTGGGCTCTTCCTGACACCACATAATGCTTTCAACATTCTGGAACCGTTTCATTTCGGTTTCAAGTGCGCGCGCCGGGAACGGATACAACTGTTCAACACGCAGGATATAAGTATCATCCTGATCGCGTGCATCGCGCTCCTCCAGAATATCGAAATAAACTTTGCCCGAGCAAAGAATGACCTTCTTGATTTTGTTATCTGCCTTAAGTTTGATAGCCGAAACGCCGTTATCCAGATCAGCATCATCCCACAGCACCCGATGGAACTGCGAACCGGGACCAAATTCGTCCAGCGATGACACGCAGCGTTTGTGGCGCAGCAACGATTTAGGGGACATAACGATCAATGGCTTGCGGAATGCCCGATGCATTTGGCGTCGCAGCACATGGAAATAATTTGACGGTGTCGTGCAATTAACCACCTGCCAGTTGTCTTCGGCAGACAGCTGCAAATAACGCTCCAACCTTGCAGAAGAATGCTCAGGCCCCTGACCTTCGTAACCATGAGGCAGCAACATCACCAAACCCGACATTCTTAGCCATTTTGCCTCAGCCGAACAGATAAACTGGTCGATGATAATCTGGGCGCCGTTGGCAAAATCACCAAACTGCGCTTCCCAAAGAGTTAGACAGTTGGGGTTGGCGCTGGAGTAGCCATATTCAAACCCAAGCACACCAAACTCGGACAAATGACTGTCCAGAACTTCAAATTGCTTGTCTGGATTTACTTCCTTAAGTGGGATGTGGCGGTCTTCGGTTTTCTGGTCCACAAACACCGCATGTCGGTGACTGAAGGTTCCGCGGCCACAATCCTGACCCGAGAGGCGCACATCATGCCCTTCACGCAGCAGCGTGCCGAACGCCAGTGCTTCGGCGGTTGCCCAGTCAAAACCCTTACCGCTTTCAAACATTTTGTGTTTGTTTTCCAGTATCCGCTTGAGCGTGCGGTGGATATTAAACTTTTCGGGGTAGCTGGTGATCTGTTCGCCGACCTCGCGCAGCATTAGCTCGCTAACGCCGGTGTCGGCGCGGCGTTTTTCATGGTCTTTGTCGGCAAGGCCAAAGCCTTGCCATTTACCTTCAAACCAGTCAGCTTTGTTAACCCGGTAATCTTTCGAGGCTTCGAATTCGTCTTCCAGATAGCGAATGAACTCGGATTCCATCTGAACAAACTGCTCGTCCGTCAGCACACCCTCCGCTTTCAACTTGTCTGAATAGAGCTTCACCACGCTGGGGTGATGCTTGATCGCGGCATACATTAGCGGCTGGGTGAAAGCAGGTTCATCCGACTCGTTATGGCCGAACCGGCGATAGCAGAACATATCGATCACCACATCGCGTTTGAACTCCTGCCTGAATTCAGTGGCAATTTTGGAGGCAAAAACCGCTGCTTCCGGGTCATCCCCGTTCACGTGGAAAATTGGCGCCTGCACCATTTTAGCCACGTCCGACGGGTATGGGCTTGAACGGGCAAATTGCGGGCTGGTGGTGAAACCAATCTGATTGTTCACAATGAAATGGATGGTGCCGCCGGTATTGTAACCGCGCAGGCCCGACATACCGAAACACTCTGAAATAATGCCCTGCCCTGCAAAGGCTGCATCGCCGTGCAACAAAAGCGACAGCGTATTGTTACGTTTGCTATCTTCCTTCATTTGCTGCTTGGCGCGCACTTTACCGATCACAACCGGGTTTACCGCTTCAAGATGCGACGGGTTAGCATTAAGTGACAAGTGTACTTTGTTGCCGTCAAATTCTCGGTCAGCGCTGGTGCCAAGGTGATATTTTACGTCGCCTGAGCCCTGCACGTCATCCGGTGTTGATGCACCGCCGTGAAACTCGTTAAAAATTGCCCGGTAAGGTTTTTGCATCACATTGGCGAGCACATTCAACCGCCCCCGGTGCGGCATACCCAGAACAATTTCTTCCAAACCCATTTGGCCGCCAGTTTTCATCACGCCTTCAAGGGCTGGTACCATGGCCTCGCCGCCGTCTAGGCCAAAGCGTTTGGTGCCGGTGTATTTTTTACCGAGAAAACGCTCAAACTGGACCGCTTCAATAAGCTTGTTAAGGATCGCGAGCTTACCGCGGTCCGTGAACTGAATTTCCTTGTCACGACCTTCAATTTTGCGCTGGATCCAGGCTTTTTCTTCGGGATCGTTGATGTGCATGAACTCAACGCCGATGTTGGAGCAATAAGTGCGCTTCAATATGTCGATAATTTCGCGCACCGTCGCTGTATCCAGCCCGAGCACACCGTCGATGAAAATAGGCCGGTCCAGATCATCAGGCCCAAAACCGTAGGTGCCCGGCTCAAGTTCGGTATGAATGGGTCGTTCTTCAAGGCCGAGCGGATCAAGATTAGCCATCAAATGGCCGCGCACCCGGTAGGTGCGAACCATCATCAGTGCGCGAATACTATCAATTGTCGCAGCCCGTACATCCACTGCAGACACGCCGCCGTCCACTTTCGCAGCCGGAACCTCCTGCTCGATAAACATATCCGAGCCATCAAGGCCCGCTGTCAGATCATCGTTTGGACGGATCGGCCAATCAGACCGCGCCCAACTGGGGCCAGTAACCTGAATGCCAGCTTCCAGCGTCTGGAAATAATCCTGCCAACCCTGGTCAACCGACAAGGGGTTGGCAGCATATTTCGCGTATAGCGATTCAACAAATTGCGGGCTAACGCCCTCTAACGCGGCAATTCGATCCAGATCAGCACCCATGGGCAATCGGCGCGGTGTTTCCACCACGCCCCTCTATTAGTGTTAACCGATAGCTTTCAGCAGTGTCGGCCCAAGCGCCGCCGGGCTGTCAGACACAACAATCCCTGCTGAACGCATGGCTTCAATTTTATCTTCCGCGCCGCCTTGACCACCAGATACGATCGCGCCAGCGTGGCCCATTGTCCGTCCGGGAGGGGCAGTAAGCCCCGCAATAAAGCCCGCAACCGGCTTCTTGATCTTGCTTTGCTTCAGGAATTCGGCCGCCTCTTCTTCTGCGGAGCCGCCGATTTCACCGATCATAATAATCGAGTGAGTGTCAGGGTCACGCAAGAACAAATCAAGGCAATCAATAAAGTTGGTGCCGTTAACCGGGTCACCGCCGATACCGATACAGGTACTTTGGCCAAGACCTGCAACTGTCGTCTGGTGAACGGCCTCATACGTCAGCGTGCCAGAGCGGGACACGATACCCACATTGCCGGGCTTGTGAATATGGCCGGGCATAATGCCGATTTTGCACGCACCCGGCGTAATAACGCCTGGGCAGTTAGGGCCCACGAGCCGCGTGTTCGAATTTTGCAGCGCGCGCTTAACCCGCACCATATCCAGAACCGGGATACCTTCGGTGATGCAAACCACAAGTTCGATCTCGGCATCGATGGCTTCCAGAATGGAATCTGCCGCAAACGGTGGCGGCACATAAATAACCGATGCATTGGCACCGGTTACGTCGCGCGCTTCACCCACGGTGTTAAACACCGGCAGATCAAGATGGCTTTGGCCGCCTTTACCAGGCGTTACGCCGCCGACCATACGGGTGCCGTATGCGATGGCTTGCTCAGAGTGAAA
>JAJFIU010000153.1 GCA_021774695.1 Alphaproteobacteria bacterium
ACTGGCGGCTGGCTGGCCATCAATGCCGCAGACGCCAGCAGGTTGAGTGAGTTGCAGAACATTGTAGATGCGGAATTTATTTCGGGCATTCCGGATTTGCAGGGTGGAGCTTTCCGCAGAAGTTTATTCGGTGGGTTCGAATCTGAAAATTCTGTTGAACTACGCATCATGTCTCCAAATCTGGATATCGTTCGCGGTGCAACGCTGCAGGCCATAGGTATCGTTAGTTCCCAAATTCCCGGTTCTTTCGCACGAGCGCAGCCCGACCCATCGGCGGAATCTACCGAGTTAAAATTCGAACCCAACGATGTTCGCTTGGCAGAAGTAGGCTGGACAAGGGCGGACCTGACACAGGTTATCCTTGAACTTGGTCAAGGCTCCTGGCTCGGCGAATATTTTGATGGTACCGAACGGCTGGACATTTATCTGAAGTCTGAACGGTTTGACACACCTGAACAGATCCAAAATATGCCGGTTCAAACACCGTTAGGCGGCATTCTGCCCCTGGGAGAGCTTGCGAATATTTCAGCGGCGTTGGGACCGGGCATGATCATTCGGTTTGACAGAGTTCGAGGGTATAGTCTTTCTGTTAATCCACCAGAGGGCATGTCGCTGGAAGAACTGGTAAGTGAACTAGAGACAAAGGTGGAGCCGGTTATAATGGCTCTGTTGCCGCCGGGTTCAAAAGTTGAATATGCTGGCAGCGCGGCCGACTTGGAAGAAGCGCTGACGACAATTGCAGGCTTTTTCGTTATCGCGCTTATTCTCCTGGTCCTCATTATGGCCGCGTTGTTCAAGTCGGTTAAAGCATCTCTGTTGGTGGTGATTTCCATTCCTCTTGCAATGGTGGGGGGGGTTCTCGCACTGTATCTGATGAATATTAAAGCCTTGGATATCCTTGGTTGGATCGGCTTTATCATCTTGCTAGGCCTTGTGGTTAACAATGCAATTCTACTTGTGGCGCAAACCCGTATTGCCGAAGAGCGCGGCATGAACCGCAAGCAAGCTGTTCGCCAAGCCCTCAGGCTGCGTCTGCGACCAATTTTCATGAGCACGCTAACCAGCTTGTTTGGCATGTTGCCGCTGTTGATTTTCCCGGGTGCAGGCAGCGAGATTTACCGCGGCATGGCAGCGGCTATTGTTGGCGGCATGGGCGTATCAACTCTGTTCACCCTCGTGCTGCTACCAAGTTTGCTTCAGCTGACAGTCAGCGCCAAAAAGCGAGCACAACAATCGGCTGCAAAACCCTTTCCGGCAGAATAAAAAACCAAGTTGGCCAATTTTCATCAATAATTACATAAAGAATAAAATCAGATATGCGAACTTTCACCATAGTAAACAGTCTCAAACTGGCGGTCGTAGGCATTGTTGCCGCGCTGTCATTTGGCGCGAGCGCTCAGCAACCTGAAATGCCCCCAGCGCAAGTGCAGGTCGCGCTCGCCGAACAGCGCATGATGGCACCTGTTATCGATGTCAACGGCACCGTTATAAGCCTTAACGACAGCCGGATCGCCGCGGAGGTTGAAGGCAAGTTAACTTCCATCGCCCAGGTTGGCACACGGGTGCGCAAAGGCGATGTACTCGCAACCATCGACAGCCGCTTGCTTAAGATTGCCCACCGCCGCGCCATGGCTGCGCTGAAGCGGCTGCAGGCAGATATGACATTCCGCGAACAGGATGTGGCCCGGTTCAAAGACCTTGCCTCTCAAGACAACGCGTCCAAATCAAGGCTTGAAGCGGTTATTTCCCAGCGTGACATGATCGAGCAGGAAGTTGAAGATGCTAAAGCGCAAGCAGACCAGACTCAGGGCGATTTGGAACGCGCCAGTATCCGCGCTCCCTTCGCTGGGACTGTGGTCGCCCGGCTGGCCAACATCGGTGAGTATCTGGATGTGGGATCGGAAGTCGTTCGATTTGTCGACACCGAGAATATCGAGATTGTTCTACCAGCACCGCTTTCGATTACGCAGTTTCTGGTCGAAGGCGCCGAAGTGCCGGTACTAAGTGCGAACGGAGCCTATTCGCTGCCAATACGGACAGTTGTACCTGTAGGCGACGCTGTATCAAGAATGGTTGAAGTGCGGCTCAAGGTTTCGGGTTCGGATTGGGCCATCGGCACGCCGGTAAAGGTCAGCTTGCCCAAAAACGTGCCTGTAGAGAGCGTTGCAGTTCCCCGCGACGCTATAGTCCTGAAATCGGGGCAAACATATGTATTTAAAATTGGCGCCGATAATAAAGCCCGGCAAATAAACGCTGACATAGTTTCAACTGTCGGGCTGTGGGTTGCCCTGCGCCAAGGGGTGTCAGTCGGTGACCGCATTGTTATTCGCGGCGCTGAGCGGCTTCAGCGCGACCAGCTAGTCAACATTCTGGAGTAGTAAGTAGTACTTGAGCTACCAGTCCAATGCGACTAGGCATCGTCAGGCACGGCGATGGGGCGGTCTGTCTGGTTGGCGATCGTACGTATCACAACTGGGGCGGTGATACCTATATTGACCGCAACAATTGCCCCAATGCCCTGCCCCGCGCTAACATATACAAAGGCCAAACCACCCCCAAGAATCGCATGAATCACAAACGCTACCCAATAAGTAGCTGAACCAAAATTTGGCCACTGATTTTTTGGAATTTTATGAAGTTCCAGAAAGTCCAGTAATTTGTACCCGATTGCCCCGCCGGACGCGAACCACACAGGATGAGGGACTGAGGACAGAAAATCCATCATCTTGCCCTCCCCTTAAACGCCCCTATTAATTGGGCGCTAATGCTGGTGTTTGCGGAAAAGGTTTCTCGCAGTGTAAAAAGGTCTTCACCTTTGGTAGAGGGCACGGACGATTGTACGATGGCATTTTCCTTTGCCTTCAATACATGGTGCACCAAATCTTTTTCCAAGCCACTATCACGGGCAATTCCACGAACCGTTCGCCATTTATACTGGTCATTCTCGAGTGCTAAAATTACTTTCTGAATATCGTCCTCGCTGAGCTCCATAACAATCATCTCCATTCGACAAATGTCCGACGGGATAATAATCGCCTATAACGAGATAAATTGCAACTTTAGCAATTAGTCTGCCAAATTCGGCCTGAGCCAGCGCTCGGCGGTCTCTATGCTCACACCGCGGCGGTCCGCATAGTCTTTCAGCTGATCGCGATTAATTTTACCAACGCCGAAATAATGCGCCTCCGGGTGGGCGAAATAATAGCCCGAAACCGCCGCCGTTGGCAGCATGGCATAGCTGTTGGTGAGCGTTACACCCATCTGTTCGGTGGCATCAAGCAATTGGAACAGCTCTATTTTCTCGGAATGATCAGGGCATGCCGGGTATCCCGGCGCCGGGCGAATGCCCTGATAGCGTTCTTTGATCATGTCCTTGTTCGACAGTGTTTCATCTTCGGCAAAACCCCAAAATTCGGTACGCACACGTTCGTGCATGCGCTCGGCAAAAGCTTCTGCAAGCCGGTCCGCCAAAGCCTTGAGTAGTATCTCGTTGTAATCATCATGCGCGGCTTTGAAGCGTTCCACATGAGGTTCAATACCGTGCCCAGCAGTGACAACAAAACCGCCTAACCAATCATCAGGCCCGTTTGCAGGTGCGACGAAATCAGCCAGACAATCATTGCTGCGCCCGGCACGTTTTTGCACTTGCTGACGCAGGAAATGAACTTTGGAAAGCTCGGCGTCGCGGCTTTCATCAGTAAACAGGGTAACATCGTCACCGTCGCGGGCAGCAGGCCAAAAACCAACCACCGCTTTTGCGGTTAGCCATTTCTCATCCACGATTTGCTTGAGCATCGCTTGCGCGTCTTCGAACAGGCTTCGTGCGCTCTCGCCGACAACTTTGTCTTCCAGTATCGCAGGGTAATTGCCCGCCAGCTCCCAGGTGCGGAAAAATGGTGTCCAATCGATGCGGTCCACCAATTCTGCCAGCGGATAATCATCAAAAACTTTGATACCGGTAAATTGCGGCTTTACCGGCTTGTAACTGTCAAACGGAGCACTCGCCGGGTTGTCGCGGGCGGCCATCAGGCTCACCAACCGATCAACTTTGGGCTTGGCCAAACGTTTCCTAACCACTTCTTCATAGTCGGCGCGGGTTTTTGCAACAAAATCATCGCGCAGTTCGTCCGACATCAGGGTACTGGCAACCCCGACAGCACGCGAGGCATCCAGAACATGCACAATCGGGCCGGAATACTGCGGCGCGATTTTAACCGCGGTATGCACCCTGCTGGTAGTGGCACCGCCGATGAGCAGCGGCATGGTAAAGCCGGCGCGCTCCATCTCGGCACCTACGGTTACCATTTCATCCAAAGACGGCGTAATCAGGCCGGAAAGCCCAATCATATCGGCGTTTTGGTCCTTGGCTTCCTTAAGGATATCAGCCCAGGGCACCATCACGCCCATATCGATCACTTCATAGTTGTTGCACTGCAGAACGACGCCAACGATGTTTTTGCCGATGTCATGCACGTCGCCCTTAACCGTCGCCATAATAATCTTGCCCTTGGCGCGTGCTCCCTCCTCTTTTTCGTCTTCGATGAACGGTTGCAGATAGTTTACCGCCCGTTTCATCACCCGGGCTGACTTCACCACTTGCGGCAGAAACATTTCACCGGCGCCAAACAGATCACCCACCACATTCATGCCGTCCATCAACGGGCCTTCGATCACTTGAATGGGCCGTTCGAACAGTTGGCGTGCCTCTTCGGCGTCTTCTTCAATAAAATCGGCAATGCCCTTGACCAGCGCGTGTTCCATGCGCTTTTTCACCGGCTTCTCGCGCCAGGCCAGGTCTTCAACCCGCTTGACACCGCCCTGCCCGCGGAATTCCTCGGCCACATCAAGAAGGCGCTCGGTGGCATCGCCCCGGCGGTTAAGAATAACGTCTTCAACGCACTCTTTTAGTGCGGGTGGAATGTCGGAATAAACCGTTAGCTGACCGGCGTTAACAATACCCATGTCCATACCGGCCCGAACCGCGTGATAAAGAAACACGCTGTGCATGGCTTCACGCACCGGGTTATTACCGCGAAACGAGAAAGACACGTTTGAAACACCGCCGGAAACCTTGGCATAAGGCAGGTGGGTTTTGATCAGTCTAGTAGCTTCAATGAAATCAACGCCGTAATTATTATGTTCCTCAATGCCGGTTGCCACGGCAAAAATATTGGGATCAAAGATGATGTCTTCAGGCGGAAATCCAACCTCGTTAACCAGAATATCGTAGGAGCGTTTGCAGATATCAAACTTACGTTTGACTGTGTCGGCCTGACCATCAGTATCGAACGCCATAACCACAACCGCCGCGCCGTAACGCATAATGCGTTTGGCCTGCCAGACAAAAGGATCCTTGCCCTCTTTCATGCTGATCGAGTTAACAACCGCCTTGCCCTGCACGCATTTAAGTCCCGCTTCGATCACCGACCATTTTGAACTGTCGATCATCACCGGCACGCGGGCAATATCCGGCTCTGCCGCTATGCGATTAAGAAACTTGACCATGGCATCTTCAGCATCAAGCATGGCGTCGTCCATGTTGATATCAATAATCTGTGCACCGCCCTCAACCTGATGGCGCGCAACAGAAACGGCTTCTTCGTAATTATCTTCGAAGATCAGCTTTTTGAATTTGGCTGAGCCAGCCACGTTGGTACGTTCGCCGACATTGATAAACTGCGCTGTGGGGCGGGTCATATATTTTACTCGGCTACCATGTTGATAAGAGTGACTGGATCAATGCCAGAAAGGCGCATAACCGGCTCCAATGTGACCGGCTTGCGCGGCGGCAAGCCTTCCACTGCTTCTGCAATCGCCCGAATATGGTCTGGTGTGGTGCCGCAACACCCGCCAGTGATATTAAGCAGACCTTCTTGGGCCCAGGCGCGTAAATGAGCGGCGGTGTCTTCCGGTAACTCGTCATATTCGCCCAGCTCGTTTGGCAGCCCGGCGTTGGGGTACACACACACGCGTGTTTCCGCAATGGCTGACAATGCAATCGCATGCGGGCGCAGATGCTCGGCACCGAATGCACAGTTAAGGCCAATGGTGAAAGGTTTGGCGTGCTTGACCGAATACCAGAAGGCTTCGATGGTCTGGCCCGACAAATTCCGCCCGGACATGTCAGTTACGGTAAAGGAAATCATCAAGGGTAGACTGACACCCATTTCTTCAAAAACATCTTCCGCCGCGAAAATTGCTGCTTTTGCGTTCAAGCTATCAAAAATTGTCTCAATCAGCAGGATATCAACGCCGCCCTCTATCAAAGCTGCGACTTGTTCTTTGTAGGCCCCGACAACCTCGTCAAAGGTTACCGCACGGTACCCCGGGTTGTTCACATCCGGTGAAATTGACAGTGTTTTATTCATCGGCCCAATGGCGCCCGCAACAAAACGAGGGCGATCAGGCGTTTTAACGCTCCATTTGTCGGCGGCGGCGCGGGCGCGGGCGACGGCGGCCAAGTTTAGCTCCGTCGCCATAGCCTGCATGTCATAGTCGGCCAGTGAAATGCAGGTGCAGTTGAATGTATTGGTCTCAATAATGTCAGCGCCAGCAGCCAAAAACTCATCGTGAATTTTCTCAATGATTTCCGGCTGCGTCACGCACAATATCTCATTGTTGCCTTTCAAGTCAGACGGCCAATCAGCAAATTGGGTGCCGCGAAAATCGGCCTCGGTTAGCCCTTCCCGCTGGATCATCGTGCCCATGGCACCGTCCATCACCAGAATGCGCTGGTCCGCCGCTTGGTTTAGGAGATCAAATATATCTGTTGCGGGCATGGTTATCGCTCCTCGGTCGCGGATACGGTCCGGTGCCCAAGCATATGACACACAGCAAAAGTTAGGTCGGCCCTATTGAGCGTATAAAAATGAAAATCTTTCACCCCGCCCGCATAGAGCTTGCGGCACATTTCGCCTGCAACCGTCGCTGCAACCAATGTCCGGGTTTCAGGTTTATCATCCAACCCTTCGAAAAGATCACCCAGCCACTTGGGTACTGAAGCGCCGGTCGACCCAGCGAAGTTTTTAAGAGTTTTGAAATTCGAAACCGGCAATATGCCAGGCACAATAGGCACATCGATACCGAAGGATTGGCAATGGTCCAAAAAGCGGAAATATTTATCGGTGTCGAAGAAAAACTGGGTAATGGCCCGGTTAGCCCCGGCATCTATCTTGCGTTTTAGGTTATCCAGATCAGCGGCTAAATTTGGGCTGTCGGGGTGAATTTCAGGGTATGCGGCAACCGATATATCAAAATCGCCAATTGCCCGGATGCCCGCTACAAGTTCAGTGGCATTCTGATAGCCGTCTGGATGCGCTTCATAACCCACAGCGCCGTCTGGCGCATCACCGCGAAGCGCCACAATACTGCGAACCCCAGCAGCATGATAATCCCGAATAACGTCATCGATCTCGCCCTGACTGGCCCCGACACAGGTAAGGTGAGCCGCGGGCCTTAAGCCCGTTTCGTCGAGTATGCGTTTAACGGTATTGTGAGTACGCTCGCGGGTCGAACCACCTGCGCCGTATGTAACTGAAACGAACGACGGGTTAAGAGGTTCAAGCTTTTTGATCGATGCCCAAAGGGTTTCTTCCATCTTAGGCGTTTTCGGCGGGAAAAATTCGAACGAAATATTGGCATCGTCAATTGGTGCAGCAAACAGCGATCCAGACCGCGCTAATGTATCGTTAAAATCGCTCATTACATCAAACTTTCTTGCCAAAATTCCAAATAGTCACGCGCAGTTCGCCGCCGTCTAAATGAGTTACGCTGTTTAGGGACAAGCCCGCCGCATTACCCCAACTGGCAATTTCTTCTTCAGAAAAGCCAAGCCTGCGATGAGCATGCTGATCTCGCAAAAACTCCTGAGCATGGGGCGCAAAATCAGCGATTAAAACGGTGCCGTGATTGGAAAGAGCGCGGGCCGCTTCATATAGTGCTTTCGCTGGTTCTTCAGCAAAATGAAGCACCTGATGAACCACTATAAGATCCTGACTGCCGTCCGCGACACCCAGCCCGTACATGTCCCCGAGCCTTACCTGGCAGTGACTGTGAGCGCCGTCGTCCAATTGCGACCGTGCAATCGCCAACATTGCCCGCGACACATCAATGCCCAGCGCTTGACTTGCAAGCGGCGCAAATAGTTGAAGCATGCGGCCGGTTCCGGTACCCACATCCAAAAGTGAGCCCACCTTGGTACCGCCCTGCTGTGCAAGAAGTGCAGCCTCTACCTGCTCTTCAGACACATGCAGCGACCGCAAAGTATCCCAATCTTTTGCATTGCTGTCAAAATAGGCCTGCGCGCGACCAGCCCTTTCCCGGCGAATCGACGCTAGCTGGCTGATATCGGACGAAAAAGTCTGGTCGCTATCATCCAGCAATTCGACAATCGCCGAATTGAGCCGCCCAGAAGCGCCTTCGCTAGACAGGCGGTAAAACACCTGAGTACCCTCTTGAAAGCGATCCAGCAGTCCGCTATCGCCCATCAATTTAAGGTGCCGCGATACTCTGGGTTGGCTTTGCTCAAGAATTTGCACAAGTTCACCGACTGTCAATTCTCCCTTTGAAAGCAAGGCGATAATGCGTAATCGGGTTGCTTCACCCGCGCCGCGCAACGCTGTCAAAAGTTGATCCATTGTGTCCCTACTCATTTACGCGTACTTATATAAAGAAATCTTTATATAAGTAAAGATCTTTCGTCCAAACACTATTTCATCAAAAAGTGATCGTTCTTGCCTTTTGGATAACGCGAAAGCTTGATAAACAAGCGAAAGGCGGCACCAATTATAGGGACTGCTAACCTTCTATTTTGGTTAATTTATTGAGATATTTATGACTTCGATGAAATTTTTGCGGGCCTGCCTCGCAGTGTCACTTTTGATTGTAACTGCGGCCTGTGCTTCTAGCCCTGGCAATGTTGATACGGACACCCGCGACCCCTACGAAGAGTTGAACAGAAAAATTTTCGCCTTTAACCAGAGTTTTGACCGGCAAATATTAAAACCTATTTCGTCGGCTTATAAATTCATTATGCCAAATCCGCTGGAAGATGGCATCAGCAATGCAATGCGTAACCTGCGCGAGCCTTGGGTTTTCATCAACGACATCTTACAGTTTAAATTTAAACGTGCGCTGACAACCCTGACCCGGTTTACCCTAAACACAACTGTGGGCGCGGCCGGGCTGTTTAAAGTGTCAGACGGCATGGATATTCCCTACCACTCTGAGGATCTGGGCCAGACGTTTGCGGTTTGGGGTATTAAAGAAAGCCCCTATTTTATCATTCCGTTTATCGGGCCATCAACAAACCGGGACTTTGTCGGTTTCGCCGGATATTTTTTCCTCGATCCGGTTACCATAACGCTGAGCAACGAAGGCGAGTCCGGTTTGGCGCTGCTGCGCACTGGCGTTGATGCGCTAGACGTACGCGTGCGCTTGCACGATTCGCTCGACGAGCTCTACAAAGAAGACGACCCTTATGTTGTTATGCGGTCGCTGTATCTTCAAAATCGCCGCTACGAGATTTATAACGGCGATCCACCCGCCGACGAAGAAGAAGAAGATTTCTTCGACGAGCTTGAAGAGGAAGGCGGAAACTGACAGCAGTCCTCGAAATTAGTCTTTTCAGAAAATAAAATCGAGCCGCTCAATATCGACAAGCGACAAGCCAACAAGGAAAATGCTGTCGCCTGCGCCGAGATCTATCAGCACGCCGTCCTGCCCTGCAACGGTAGTCTGAACCGCAGCGGTGGAAACATCATCTGCACTTCCAAACTCGGTTGAAGACCTTGAAAGGTTCAATTGATCTACACCGACAACAAAATCGTTGATCACATCATCGCCGTCGCCTGACCTGAAGCTGAATAGGTCGGCACCGCTGCCACCAAACAGCGTGTCATCACCAGGACTGCCCCGGATCGTGTCGGCCCCTGAACCAGCGTCGACAATATCGTTGCCCGCCCCGTTGAAAATCGCGTCTGAACCATCGCCCCCCGTAATCGTGTCATTTCCTGCACCGCCGAATATTATGTCACCGCCAGTGCCACCCGCCACAATATCGTCGCCGACAGACGCAAATATTGTATCGTTGCCAGCCCCACCGCTAATCTTGTCGTTAACACCCACCACGTTCTGATCGTTCCTGCCGCCGTAAAATACGTCTGCACCATCACCGCCAACCAGCGTATCGTTGCCGTCGCCGCCGCCGATAGTATCGTCACCCGCCGCCCCGTGCGCACGGTCGTCACCAGGGCCGCCATATATTGCGTTGGGGGCTAGTCCGTTTTCAACTGCCTCTCCGTCATCATAGTTGCCGTCACCGTCCTGATCGTTGAATCCGCCGCCAAGCAAGGTATCATCGCCCGTTCCGCCAAACAGCGTGTCCTGTCCGTCCAGCGAAGGACTGCTGCCAGCATCTTCCAGACCCGAAACGGTATTATTGTGCCCGCCGCCAACGAGAAAATCATTGCCCGCACCGCCGCCGAGCAAGTCATTGCCCGCATCACCGGCAGAAAAATCGTCGCCGGTATCCCCCACACCGGCAAACAGAACGTCGTTGCCGTCTCCCGCGCTAACTGCATCGTCGCCGTCGCCGCCCTTGATGGTGTCTGCCCCAGCTCCGCCTATCAACAAGTCCTGCCCACCACCGCCACTGATCCGGTTGGCAACATCGTTGCCGACAATGCGGTCATCCCCGCTCGACGCCGTAATATTTTCAATCACTGTTTCCGGTGTTATAAAAACAGTTGCCGTGCGCGTGCCGACGGTCTGGCCGATAGACCCCAAATAATTAACGGTCGTACCGACATCGATAAACCGCCCGCCAAGGGCCGAGCTATCCGCTGTCAGGTCGATATCCACACTGCCTGAGCCCGTGATCAAAATCGTATCGGTCCCGCCAAGGTCATAGATTGTTTGCCAATAGCGCGAAGACGTATCAAACGTGTAAGTATCGTTGCCGCCGAACGCAAAATTGTTGGCGCCGTATATATGAGTGAGTGCCAGAATATCCAGATAGCCAAATGTTGTCGGGTGCAAATCAGCAATGACAGCGTCCGAAAAGAACGCAGAAGCGAAACTGGGTGCCATTTGTGAAAACTCGGCACCGCCAAATCCCTCCGGCATTGGCGTACGGCCATCAGTGAAATGCCGAAGGCCCAGCGCGTGGCCCAATTCATGCAGCACAACTGACTGCAAATAGCCTTGGCCCGATATCTGGTTCTCGAAGATAAAAATGTCGCTACCTTCAGGAAATCTACTGGGAAAACCAGCGATACCGATCACATTGCCTGACTCGGCATCACTGGCCGCAATCCGAAGCACACCGAAACTATTGCCCGCGTCCTCCACCTCAGTAAACTCAATATTTGCCAGCGCTTCAACAAAAGAAAGACCATCAGTGAATGCGGAAACTGTCGCGTTTGATCCTGCGAAGAAGGACTGTGTGAGGTCGATTTCCTCTAGCTCAAAGGCATTGAAAAAAGTCGAATTAGCATCCGGAATACTGTATGTGAGGCGCGTAGTGCCATCCAGATCCGCCTGATAGCCAAAATTAGCTGTAAGAGAATCTATATGGTCGTTGCCGGACAATTCAACGAACGAAACAGAGACACCATCCGGGCGGTCCGATAAGGCTTCCTCAGCTACATAGACCTTATAGATGCCGATATCATCCATGTTTTCATTGTCGAAATGACTTGCGGCAATAAAATAGGTACCGCTTTCGCTTGGCGTAAAGACTATTCGGCTGTTGGTGGCCGAACCACCATCATCGTCAGACGCAGCAACCTGCTCACCGCTAGCGTTGAAAATACCCAAAAGCAGCGGGTCAACCAATGTGCCAACACCAGTATTCACGCCTTCCAAGTCAATCTGATAGGTAACACCTGCTTGCAGTTCAACTGCAAAATAGTCGACGTCACCTTCGGCTTCAATATTGCCCGTAGTGCTGCCGCCAACCTCTACGCTGAGATCGGTGCCTATGCCCCCAATCGGTTCGTCATCCATGCCGCATTCTTTCGTAGGAAAGACGCTCTAAACTTATACTTGCGCCCTATTCATAGGGGTTACGCGATCTACGGTCCAGACCAAAATATGCAGGCCCTAGCTGCAAACACAGAAGCTCAAGAGGCCTCCCTAATTTATCGTCCCGTTTGTCGGGCCATCAACAAACCAAGACCTTGTTGGTTTCGTCGGCCACTTCTTCTTCGACGAGCCGGAAGAGGAAGAAGAAGGCAGCAACTAGGAACCAAACTCAACTTTGACCGTTAGTTGGCGGGCAGATTTATACAGTCCAGTGCTTCTGAAATATTATACTTTTGCATAATCGAGCGCAGTCTTTTTGCGAATGCCTGATTTTTCGTAATGGTTTTTAGCTGTTCGCCAATCTTGCCGTGTTTGGACGAAGCCGACATCGAAATGGCGATAGGTAATTGCTCAATATAAAAGGGTTCCGCGAACTGATCCTGATCCTTTTCAGAAACCTCCTGGTTTGGAAATAAGCCCGCTTTGAACGCCCCCCATATTGCATCGTTGATTATAAATGCATCCAAACGGTCACGCAGCGCCATATTATACATGATATGGGTCTGGGCCACTTGCACCCCAGTAACCTCAATAGTAGGCAAAATACTGCGAGAAAAATAACCGCCGCCCGGGTAAGCAACACGCATTCCATTTAAATCATTTATCGATCTAACCGGGTTTCGTTTCAAAGACGCAATACCTGTTTGTAAGCAGGCAATATCGGTTAAATTGATGATTTTTGATAGAAGTTGGGGGTCACGGTAGCTGATGGTAAAATCATAGCCACCGTTTTCCATGTCCCGCTGCACCCGCGGGATTTTATTTACGACAACATCCATTTTGACACCAAGCGTGTCTTCAATGGCGGCAACAATTTCAACAATGATCCCCCTATTTTCACCGTCTTGCACCCAACCAAAGGGAAACCAGTCAATAACGCCAAAGGTGGGCGCGCTGTCTTGCGCAGTGGATGGCGTCGACACCGACATGCCAACAACAAACAAAAATAAAGCGCGTCGGAGCACTTTCTTCTCCTTGGACCCCCGTGGTTTAAGCTCTACTTACCGTGAAAATTTGCGGTATTTGATTCGATGAGGCTGCGTGGCATCAACGCCCAAGCGGCGCTTTTTGTCTTCCTCATACATTTCGAAGTTTCCTTCAAACCATTCCACATGGCTGTCGCCCTCAAAAGCCAGAATGTGGGTTGCTATCCGGTCGAGGAAGAAACGGTCGTGGCTGATCACCACCGCGCATCCGGCGAAATTCTCAAGTGCCTCTTCAAGTGCTGCCAGTGTTTCGGTGTCCAAGTCGTTTGTTGGCTCATCCAAGAGCAGCACATTGCCGCCTTCTTTGAGCATTTTAGCCAAATGCACCCGGTTACGTTCACCGCCAGACAGCAAGCCTACTTTCTTCTGCTGGTCGCCGCCCTTGAAGTTAAAGGCACCCACATAGGCGCGCGTGCTTAGCTCGCGTTTGCCGAAGGTGAAAATATCGTGCCCGCCGGAAATTTCTTCCCACACGTTGTTGTTAGCGTCCAAAGCGTCACGGCTTTGGTCCACATAACCAAGATGCACGGTATCACCGATAGTAATCGTACCACTATCAGGCTGTTCCTGACCGGTGATCATTTTAAACAGCGTGGTTTTACCGGCACCGTTCGCGCCGATAATGCCAACGATGCCGCCCGGTGGCAGGCTGAATGTCAGGTTTTCAAACAGCAGCTTGTCGCCGAATGCCTTGGTCAAGCCCTCGGCTTCGATCACTTTGCCGCCAAGGCGCGCAGGTGGCTGAATTTTAATTTGCGCAGGGCCGTTAACACGGTCTTCCTGAGTTTTGAGCATTTCGTCGTAGGCTTTGATCCGGGCCTTGGATTTGGCCTGCCGCGCCTTGGGCGATTGCCTGATCCAGTCGAGCTCGTCGTTCATGGCCTTTTGGCGCGCAACATCGGCGCGGTCATCCAGCGCCATACGTTTGGTTTTCATCTCAAGCCAGGCGCTATAGTTGCCTTCAAACGGAATGCCTTGGCCGCGGTCCAGCTCCAGCACCCAGCCGACAACATTATCGAGAAAATAACGATCGTGGGTCACCAAAATCACGCAACCTTTATAGTTCTGCAGGTGGTTCTCAAGCCATCCGACGGTTTCGGCGTCAAGGTGGTTGGTCGGCTCATCCAGCAGAAGAATATCGGGCTTCTCCAAAAGTAATTTACAAAGCGCAACCCGGCGTTTTTCACCACCAGATAAATTGTCAATTGCCGCATCATTGGGCGGGCAACACAGCGCGTCCATCGCCACCTCGGCTTCCGACTGCAGGTCCCATGCGTCTGCCGCATCAACCTTTTCCTGCAGTTCGCCCATTTTGGTCAGCAAGTCCATGTTTTCGGGGTCTTCGCCGTAGGCCATGGCGCATTCGTTGAAATCATCGACCAGCTTTTGTGTTGCCGCCATGCCCACCATCACGTTGCCCAGCACGTCCTTGGACGCGTCAAGGTCTGGTTCCTGAGACAGATAACCAACCGTGATGCCGTCAGCAGCCCATGCTTCACCGCCGAATTCCTTTTCCTGACCCGCTATAATCCTCATTAGGGTGGATTTGCCAGCGCCGTTCTGGCCGATAATCGCTATCTTGGCGTTCGGCATAAAATTAAGGCTGATGCCCTTCAGAACTTCTTTGCCACCAGGATACTTCTTGGTGAGCTTTTGCATTTGATAAACATACTGGTAAGCAGCCATGACGCGCGCCTTCAATTAGGGAATTTGGATTGCGCTCCCAATAGCGCAGAAATGCGTGTGGGACAAGCAGGAAGCCGCGCATAGGGCCGTTATTGTCAGATATCTTCCAGCACTTGAAGCCGGGCTTCGCCGACTAGCCGCTGATAGTCTTCCCTAAACGGCTCCGATAGCTTTTTCTCAAGCATAGCTTCAATTATCCAAAGGACCTTTTGCTCCGCCTCATCGAGCGCGGTCGAAGGTTTCTGTGATGCCAATTTTGCAACGGCCTCGAACAGAATTATGGCCTCGGCTTTTGTAATCGAAAGCTCGACTATATCATTTGCCATCTATTTATCTTCACTGAACGTTCGATGCATCGGCAAGCTGTCCTGCAAGTGAAGTCCAATATTCGCAACGCTCGCTGGCAAATGGTATCGCAGGAATTTAAACACTTTCGCGACCCGCGATGTCTTCATCCCAAAGCTCCGGCTTCTCGGCAATGAACTTTGACATCAGGGTAATGCAGCCTTCATCATTCAAATTGAGAACCTCAACACCGTGGTTGCGCAACACTTCAATATTGCCGGGGAAATTAACATTCTCGCCGATAACCACGCGCTTTATACCAAATTGTATGATCGCGCCCGTACACATCATGCAAGGTGCCAATGTTGTGTAAATTGTTGCCGCATCATAGCGCGCCCGCCGCCCCGCGTTTCTGATGCAATCCATCTCACCGTGCGCAATCGGGTCCATTTGCTGGACACGCTGGTTATAACCACGGCCGATGATTTGCCCGTCTTCCACAAGAATGGCACCAACCGGCACACCGCCTGAAGCATACCCTTTTTTAGCTTCTTCCAAAGCAGCATTCATAAATTGCGTGTCATCCATCGTCGCTTACGCCCCTAAATTCAATTATGGATACTACAAAAGGCGGTGGGTAAAAAGTCTAGGGTACCAATGCTACTCTTTGTCCGCACCAAAAGTTCGGTGCGTCGGCAGGCCGTCCTGCATATGCACCCACGGCTGGCGGTTTTTCACATAGGTGTGGGCTTGCGGCTCAAAGTCGGCAGCATCATCCAGCAACAGCATATGCAAGTGAATCTCCTCGGGCCAAGCTTCGCCCTCGAACGACACAGCGCTGCCGCATTGCCCGCAAAACCGCCGGGTCACGCCGGGGCTGGAACGAAACACAGTCAGCCCGTCGCCGGTGATAAGAACCGATGATTTATCAAACCCCGCATAGGTAGCAAAAGCTGCGCTGGTTGCTTTCTGGCAGCTGGGACAATGGCAATGGGCAACCCATTTGGGCTCGCCCATCACCTCAAGTTTGACCGAGCCGCACAGGCACTTTCCCAAATGGTCAGGCTCCATACTCATTTTTTGTTACCGAAAAATTTGGCGACCGACTTGTCTGCGCGCGCTTTACTTGCCAGGTAAATATCGGTTTTTTTGGCGTTTTCCCAGTAGGCAGACAACGTGGGGTAATCCTCCAACCCAGATACGCCGAATTGCGGCATCAGCCGTTCGAACCAATAAAGTTGGGACATAATCGCCGCATCAGCATGGCTCCAACTGTTGCCCACTGCATACTGCTCACCCTCGATGCAGAAATCCAGATAGCTGAGCGCAGCAGGCAGCGCGCGTTCCTTAGCATCGGCCATTTCTTCGTCGGTTGCGGTTCCGCCGAAGGCCACTTTGCCCATAGGTCCGATTGCACCGGTATAATATATATCTAAAACCCGCACGATACGGCTGGCTTTGGCGGCTTCCATCGGGTCGGCAGGCACCACGCTATCACCGCCGATGACCGCATCCAGATACTCGACGATTGACTGGCTTTCGGTTAGCGACGTTCCGTCATCCAGCAGCAAAAACGGTATTTTGCCAGAAGGGTGATGGCTGAGATGCTCGGGAGACTTGAACCCGCCTACAACGTCCGTCAGCACCACGCCGTCCGCCTTGCCCTTCATCTCGAGCGCAATAAGAATTCTTTCAACGTAGGGTGAAACACTATGGCCGCATAATTTCATTGGTTGATCCTCTCAAGAATTCTATCGTTCGCTGTTAACTTAAAACAGTATTTCACCGCAACGGTGACCGCAATGACATTCTACGTCCATTTTGTGCGGCTAAGTCAGTAATTGAAAGCGCGCCAAATTAATCGCCACGAGTATCATGACAACCGCGATAAAACTGTCCAACACCCTCCACGTGATCGCCTTTTGGAACAGGGGCGCGGCTTTTTTACCGCCAAAAGCGAGGCCGTAAAACCACACGGCGGACGCAGCAACTGCACCAATCAGAAATGCACCCCGTTCAATGTCAGTATCATACTGAACACTGACGCCGCCGATAAGCACCATTGTGTCCATATAAACCCACGGATTCAGAAGAGAAAATGCTGCTGCATGCAACATGGCGGTACGAACGGTTCCGCCCGCCGCTGTGCCAGCTGCTTCCTCCATTCGACCACCGTCCAAAACTTCGGGGTTGATCGCCGACCTAATGCTGCGAACCGCAAACCACGTCAGGAATATAACACCGCCCCAGCCCAGCCACATGGCCAACACGTCGTTGCCTGCAATGAACCGGCCAACACCCATTACACCGAGCGTAATGAGCGTTGCATCGGTGACAAAACAAACGCTGGCCACGGGCACAGCATGGCGCTGACGGATACCTTGCCGCAACACATAGGCATTTTGTGGCCCAATCGCGACGATAAGCCCGATTGAAATCACGAAGCCTTCCAGCAATATGAGCACATTATCCAAGCGAGTAGTTTCTCTTATTCAAATTGAGGTCAGCCTAGAAGTGCCGACCAAGCCAATCAAGCATAGATGCATTGACCTCTTCGGCGCGTTCAAGTTGGGTCCAGTGGCCACACCCGGCATAATCAATGCGCTCAAAAGGCTCACACAGGTCTTCCATACCGTCAGCCAGCCTTGGCGGGCACACGCCGTCGCGTTCAGCGGTGTACATCAGGCAAGGCTTTTCAACTTTTGGCAGCGCGCCGTCCACAAGGAACTGTTTTTGCGCTTCCCAGTTGCCGGCCATGTTGCGGTACCAGTTCAGCGGCCCGGTCATACCGTTTCTCGAATAGCCATCAACAAAATAAGCTAACTCTTCCTCGCTGAGCAATGGTTCTCCCATCGTGGTTTCGTCGCGCGCTTCAAGCAAAGTGACAAGGTCGATGCTTTTCATCGCTTTCAATATTTCTGGGCGGATCGGTTGTTTAAAACGCCGACCACCGGTGGCGGTTCGTATGAAAAAACTGAAAGTTGCAGCCAGATCTTTCTCTAAAATGGGTTCGCATGCGCCTTCGGTTTGATAGCGCACAATATACATGTTTTCACCCAGTGTTTGGCGGAACAAGGTAATTGGGTCGATGGGGAAATGCCGAAGCAGCGGTACATTCATACCAACGCAGCCCTTTACCCGGTCGCCCAGATAAAACGGTGTTTGCCACAATACAATCGCGCCCCAGTCATGGCCAACAAGCACCGCATCCTTCAAGCCGTAATGGTCTTGAATGGCAGCGATATCACCGGTTAGTTTGGCCATGGTGTAATTTTCCACGCCTTCCAGCGCATCGGAGCGGCCATAGCCTCTGCCATCGTGGGTAAACACAGGGTATCCGGCAGCGGCCAACGCCTCCATCTGGCCGCGCCAAGAAATCGCCAGGTCAGGCCAGCCATGCAAAAACATGACCGTCGGTTTGTCGGTGCTGTCGGGCGCAGGGCCACCACGGTAAACCGCCAACTTCACGCCGTTACTATCCACATAGTCCGGACTATAAAAATCAATCATCAATGGTTTCCTTTCCGAGAAAAGACGGCAAGCACGCGGGCAAATTGGAACTGTTTCACAGGCATCCGTTCATAATTGCAGACTTGAGGCTCATCCAATAGGGTTAAGGGCATTTTTGTCTGGCTTGGTAGACCACCATATAATGGACAACAAAGCCAGTTGCACTGCAAAGCGCACATAATGATAGGTCATGGAAAAGTTGGGGAACTGTTCAGCATTGAGGTACATGTGGATATTGGCCGGTGTCACCATAAGCACCAACACGAACAAACCTATCCCAGCTATCCGCCGCGTTTTTTTCCACAAAATACCCAGTGCCCCAAGCAACTCGAACACGCCGCTAATATACACAGCCTCAAGATGAAAAGGTACGTAAGGCGGCATGATCGCGACGAAGCTTTCCGTATGGGTAAAATGCCCGATACCGCCGATGAGAAAAAACAGGCATACGATCCCAAGACCAATGATTTTCAACATTGTCATATGTTTTTTCTTTTCAGCTAGCTACCGAATGCCGCCATAATAAACAATGCCCCTATTGCCAACGGCACCAGATAGCGGATCGTAGCGTACAGCAATGAGAATAGTGCATCATTATCCAGTGGCAAGGCAGCGCGAAATCTGTCTTTGGGCAAGCCCCAGCCCACCATCAGCGCGAACGCCAAACCACCAATTGGCAACACAATATTGTTAACGCCCTCACGGATAAGGTCGAACCATGTGTGGCCCTCAAGGCCAATGGAAGCCAGCGGGTAAAACTCGCTCCAGCTGGAGAATGACAGCACAGTCAGCGTGCTAAGCACAAACACCAAACCCGCCATTGCCCACGCCGCAATCCATCGCTTCACGCCCATTTGCTGCAGCTTAGCGGTGGTGGGCGACAACATAACAATCGATGATGTAAGGGCCGCAAAGGTTAGAAGTAGAAAAAACAGGAAGGCGACAATCACGCCGCCCGGAATTTCAGCAAACACCACCGGTAGCGTCACAAAAACCAGCCCTGGCCCCACACCTGGTTCCATCCCGCTCCCAAACAGCAGCGGAAAGATCGCAAGACCGGCTAGCAGTGCCACCGCAAGGTCCATAGCAACTACCCAGCCCGCCGCGCGCGGCAGATCAACATCTGATCCCATGTAGGAACCCATAATCATGATGCCGCCAACCCCGACACCAACGCTGAAAAACGCCTGACCAACCGCGTCCATAAATAGCTGCGGACCAAAGGTCATTGCGTTAAAACCAAAAAGAAAATCAACCGCTTGGCCGAATGCGCCGGTAATGGCTGAATAAACAACCATTCCGCCCAGCATCAGCAACAGCGCTGGCATCATCAACTTGCTGGCCCGTTCAATGCCGCCGCGCACGCCCGAGGCAACAATCGCCGCCGTCAACGCACAGAAAATTGCCGACCACAACAACGGCCCGGTGGGGTCCGACTTGAACACAGCGTCATACTCGCGGATCGCATCAGCGCTCCAGCTGGTCATGCCGCCCGCCAGCGCATTGTATCCGTAGGCAATAATTTGCCCGGCGATCACTGAATAGAAGCTGAGAACCATTATGGTGGCCACCAGCCCCATCCATCCGACCCAGTGCCACGGCAACCTTGCCCCTACTGACGCGCCTAGTGTCTTCAGGGTGGTGACCGGATCTGCCTTGCCCATGCGGCCAAGCGCCAATTCGGCGATAAACACAGGGGTTGCGATGAACGCCAGCGCAATCAGGTAAACAAAAATGAACCCAGCGCCGCCGTTCTTTCCCGCCACATAGGTAAAGCCCCAGATGTTACCCAAGCCAATAGCAGAACCGGCAGTTGCGAGAATGAAGGTGAGCCGGCTAGAGAAAGTCGGCTGCTTGTTTTGCGGCATAAAGCCCTCCCCGTTGCGGCCAATCCTCCCCAGGAAACCAGGCCAGTTTTATAGCCCTAAGGCCTTAAACTGCTGCGTGCAATAGCCAGCTTCGGCTTTCGCTGGCAAACTATGCTTGGTCGGACGGTGCCGATTGGGTATTAAGGATGCCGGGAGGGCTCTCATCATGAAATCAATTTTCACTTCATCCATCGTTGCAACTGCCGTTTTAGCGACAGGTTTACTAACAGCAAACGTGCAAGCACAGCAGGACAAAAAGGTCGAAATCGGCGAGGAGCGCGCACAGTCGATCACGAAATTTCCACAAGTCGCAAGCCCGCGCGAAACCCGGCTTAGCCAAGGCCCCTTCACCCGCATGGTCATCCGCGGCGCAACCATGATTGACGGCACCGGCGCGCCGCCCATTGGACCAGTGGATATTGTGGTTGAAGGCAACCGCATTGTTGAGATCACGCTTGTTGGCAGCCCCGGCGTGCCTATCCGCGCCGAAGGGCGCCCGGCGAAAGGCGACTATGAGATAGACGCCAGCGGCAGTTATATCCTACCCGGTCTTATCGACAGCCACAGCCATATCGGCAACACCCTATGGGGCCTGACCGGTGACATGCCTTCAATGGACTATATCTTCAAGCTCTGGTTAAGTCACGGCATCACCACAAGCCGCGAAGTTGCCTGCGGGTTGGGTGCCAGCTATACCCTCAGCGAAAAAGAGCGCTCGGCTAAAAACGAGATCACTGCACCCCGTTTGGTAGTGCACTGCGCCTTCCCCACCGGGTTTTCCGAAGCCAAACAAGCGCGTGACTGGGTTAAAGGCATCAAGAAACGCGGCGCAGACGGCATTAAATTTTTCGGCGGTCACCCGCGCGTTTTGGAAGCTGCCTTCGCAGAGGCTGAAAAACAAGGCCTGCGCACCGCTTTCCACCACGCGCAGTTATCTGTTGCACGAGTAAATGTGCTGACCAGCGCGCGCTGGGGCCTCAATTCGATGGAACATTGGTACGGCTTGCCAGAAGCGCTGTTTGACGACAAAATCATCCAGGATTACCCGCTTGATTATAATTACGCCAACGAGCAGGACCGGTTCGGCGAAGCCGGGCGCCTGTGGCGACAAGCTGCCAAACCCGGCAGCGCAAAGTGGAATGCGGTGATGGAGGAGCTGCTTGCGCTTGATTTCACCCTCGACCCCACCTTCACCATTTATGAAGCCAACCGCGATGTAATGCGCGCGCGTAATGCTGACTGGCACAAAGAATACACCCTGCCGTCGGTGTGGCGGTTTTTCCAGCCCAACCGGGTGCTGCATGGCAGCTATCATTTTGACTGGACCACGCAGGATGAGATCGATTGGAAAAACAATTTCGATATGTGGATGACCTTTGTGAACGACTATAAAAACCGCGGTGGCCGGGTAACGGCTGGTTCGGACAGCGGCTTCATTTTCAAGTTGTTTGGCTTTGACTATATCCGCGAGCTGGAACTGTTGCAGGAGGCAGGCTTTCACCCTTTGGAAGTGTTGCAATCAGCCACCATCAACGGCGCAGAGCTGATCGGCCGCGAGGCAGATCTGGGCAGTATCGAGGTTGGCAAACTGGCTGATTTGGTGATTGT
>JAJFIU010000154.1 GCA_021774695.1 Alphaproteobacteria bacterium
GACCGTTAAGGCGAGGTGAGAAAGATATTCTGCTTCAAGATCAAGGGCATCATGATCGCTTGGCAATTCACTTAAATTTACACCCCACCTGTCAAAAATTGCTGGCCCGCAAGCCAATCCTTCTAAGCAGTCGCCGTGAAACGGGCATCTGCCCTTGAATGGATCGCGGTTAATATCGCGGGGTGGTTTGATGTGGCCGAGTTCGTAGTGCCCCATGCCAGATAAGGAAACGCCATTATTAATAATACCCACGCCGATGCCGGTTCCAACAGTTACATAAGCTAGCGATTTGCACCCGCGTCCCGCGCCTTCGTTCAACTCACCAAGGCAAGCCCCGTTTACATCTGTATCGACGACAACTGGCGCGTTCAGTGATGAGAATGCCTCAATGAAATTTGCGCCGGTCCATCCGGGTTTTGGTGTTTTCTGTATCGAGCCGTAATTCGGGGCTGACGGATCAATCTCAACGGGTCCAAAAGTGGCGATGCCCAACCCGGAAATCCCAGTGCTCAGAACCGTGCCCCCACATGCTTTCTCTGCGAAAAACTGCTGCGCCGCAGAGAATGTCTCAACCGGGGTTGTGGTTGGAATTACGATAGTGTCCACGAGATGGCCTGACGCATCAGCGACCGCGCAAACGAATTTCGTTCCGCCAGCCTCGATCGCACCAAATAGTTTGATATCATCCATGGGAACGGTTTTACCTCTTTTTTTAACCTTGCCATCAAGCCCTTATAACCGCCAAAATAAGCCAATGCAATCGATTGTTGCAAAGGAACAAGAGTTGTGCAATTGTCATATGAAAATGAAGGCAAAAACCAGCGCGGAAGAAATTTAATCAACTTGCTTGAGGCCGCTGAGCTCATACAAATACCGGCAATACATCAGGAGCGTTACGCGTCAATGGCCAGATTTTTTGGTCCGTAATCTATAAAAAACGGCAACAAAAAAGGTATCTTTAAATGAACACAACATCCAATACTGCGCCATTGTCGTTCAAGGAAAAAGCTGGTTATGGCCTAGGAGACATGGCGTCGAACTTCTATCTTGGGTTCTTCGGCCTTTTCTTGCTGTATTATTATACCGATGTATACGGAATATCGCCAGCGGCGGCGGCGACCATGCTTCTTGTAACCAAGATTGTTGATGCAGTAAGTGACCCGGCTATGGGGCTGATTGCTGACCGGACAAATACGCGCTGGGGGAAATACCGGCCCTATCTTCTTTGGGGTGCAATCCCTTATGCGCTTTTAGGCTATCTGTTATTCCTTGGCCCAGATCTATCAGAATTCGGAAAACTCGCTTTTGCCTATATCAGCTATACCCTGGTTATGCTTGCGTTTACGGCAATCAATGTTCCTTACTCTGCCTTGCTGGCTGTAATTTCACCGGTACGGGAAGAGCGAACAAAAGCAACCCAGTTCAGGTTTATTTTTGCGTCGATCGGTACGCTGTCCGTGGGCGCATTGGCGACGCCGCTCGTGAGCTGGCTTGGAGGCGGTGATGAATTGCTCGGTTTTCGTTTAACAATCGCGCTGTTTGCAATTCTCTCGGTTCTGTTTTTCTGGATAACTTTTTTCACGACGCGTGAGCGAATTCGACCAAAAGCAAACAATTCGAGCGTGCGTGCTGATATTTCCTCTCTAGTGAAAAACGGATCATGGGTTGTACTGGTGTTCGCAGGCATCCTGATTGTCGTCGGTTTGGTTGCTCGATTTGCATCAATCGTTTTCTACCTGAAATACTATGCACTTGATGAAAGTGTCACCGCAGGTGCTAAAGTCTTTTTGTGGATGGATCGGACCGCTTTTTTGACGTCTGCCGGGTTAATTGGTCAATTGATTGGTGCGCTTGCTACACCGACACTATTGAAGGCGTTCGAAAAGCGTCACCTGATGATCGGAATGAACTTGTTGCATGCGCTGCTGCTTATCGTTGGTTTTTTTGCGTCGCCTGATCAGTATGTATTAACAGTCGTTCTTCATACTTTAGGAATCTTTACATTCGGCGTGGTTATTACCCTGCTTTTTTCCATGTACACGGACTGCTCGGAATACGGCGAGTGGCGCACAGGCAAGAACACCGCCGGTTTGACAGTCTCCGCGTCCATGTTCTCGCTAAAGTTTGGCTCTGCTGTAGGCGCCGCTGGGCCTGGTTTCATTTTGGCCGGTTTCGGATTTGTGGCCAACGTAGTGCAAACAGAAAGTGCAATTATGGGGATTCGCATGATGTTTACTATACTGCCAGCTGTCTTCTTTCTCCTCGGTGGTTTGCTCATGATTTTATACAAGATCGACCGCAAAACACTCAATCAGATGGAAAAAGAACTTCACCAACGTCGATCCGTTGGTGATTTAAACGCGTAGCGATATCAGCTTTGATACCCTATCCGATGCATCGTCACCCTACTCATAATTGTAACTTAATTTTTTCTTTGCAATCGATTGCATTTTTGATATGTGTTTGTTAAATGAATCGTCGTTTTAATTGCTGACGTAAGGGGAATGCGTTGAATACTGCAGCACCAAATTACTCGACTAGTGTGTGGACTCGCGACCATGTAGCCGCAGTAACGAACCAACGGGCAACTTCCGTCCCGTTGATCACGCGCAACACGCAGTTGCCCCGATTTGACGGGCTTGATGTGTGGGACTCCTGGCCCTTGCAATTGACCGACGGTGCAACTGCCGATTTCGATGGCTGGACGGTGTGGATGATGTTAGCGGCGCCCATATTGTCAAACCCAGGCGCAAGGCATGATATCGCACGCATTCGCTTGATAACCCAACGGGGTAGTGAGTGGCGCGATTGCGGCGACTTGCTTCCAGATGGTTTTTCGCCAGGAAGCCGCGAATGGGCAGGTTCTGCAATTTTTGATGTGCTTACCCAGCAGATCACGCTTTTCTTCACGGCGACCGGCCGACGCGGGGAGGATGAGCTAACTTATGAACAGCGCCTTTTCCAATCAACTGGTCGTTTGAGTATTTCAGACGGATACGCGACGACGACTGATTGGACAACACCTGTAGAATCCTTTGTCAGCGATGACGTAAACTATGTTCGCGTTAACCAAGCTGTCGGTCGGCCCGGCCACATTAAGGCTTTTAGGGATCCGGCGCACTTTCGCGACCCAAAAGACAACCGTGACTATCTGCTCTTCACAGGGTCGCTCAAAAATAGCGACAGTGACTATAACGGCGCTATTGGGATTGCTTGCTCAGACCCGGACGCCGGCCCCGATAAATGGACATTGTTACCGCCGCTCATCTCGAGCGATCAATTAAACAATGAACTTGAGCGGCCTCATGTTATTTTTAAGGACGGCCAATATTATCTTTTTTGGTCGACACAGACTTATGTGTTTTCACCGGATGGACCCAAAGGACCGAACGGTTTGTATGGCATGGTGTCGTCTGATCTATTTGGGCCGTTTCGACCGTTGAATGGCACCGGCCTCATCGCGCAAAACCCTTGCACTGAACCACTGCAGACCTATAGTTGGTGGGTGACAAGTGACTTACAGGTCGCGTCATTTGTTGATTATTGGGGAATGGGGGGCGCCCATATTGACGATCATCCAGAGCGTGTCCGAAGTCATTTTGGCGGCGCTCCGACACCATTTTTCAATATTGCTATAGATGGAGACAAAGCGTGGGTTGAAACTGAAATGAACGTCGAAGCCAGCCACGCCTAACATGCAAAACCCGGCCACGCCTAACAAGAAAAATTATGTGGACATGCGAACAATTAATTCAGGGGCCATCACAATATTGTCCGTTTCTTCGCCAGCAATACGGCGCAGTAACAGGTCGACCAAATGCGCTGCGCCAGCTGTTAGGTCTTGCCGGACGGTTGTCAATCGCGGCACAGTGTGTTCAGACAATGCAAGACCATCAAAACCAACAACCTTCACGTCGGCAGGAACCGCCAGCCCATAGTCCGACAAAGCGCGCAAAGCGCTCATGGCAATAACGTCGGACGCCGCGAAAATCCCTTGTGGTTTTTCGTGCGCCGCGCTGAGAAACGCAGAAATGTCTGGAACCGCAGTTTCGGCGACAAGATGAGCTGGTACTACCGTCAGATTTTTTTCTATCCCTGCTTTTGCCATTGCCGCACGGCAGCCGTCATATCTTTGGGACAGTTCGCGAACGGAAGGGTCGCCAAAAAATGCTATTCGCTTGCAGCCCCGTTCAATAAGGTGTTCTGCGGCAAGATGTCCGCCTTTGAAATTGTCAGTGCCAACTGAACAATGCTGCTGGCCCTTCTCGTAACCGCCCCAGACAACCATCGGGCGATACCTTGCGGAGACATTATCTAATGTTTTCGACTGATCTGATTGTCCAATAACAATCAGGCCATCGATACGGCCGGAATCAACAATTTTATCGAGCCACCCCGAGTCTGCGGGAATGACGCGTGAAAGCATCAGATCATAGCCGCGTTCCGTCAGCGCATCTGCAAGCAACCCAAGGATTGTAATGAAAAACGGGTCTGAAACATGCTGGCCTTTCTCGTGCCCCAAAGGGATAGTGACGCCAATCGCGCCTGTACGCTGGGTGCGTAGATTTCGCGCCGTAATATTCGGTTGAAAACCGTGTTCTCGCGCCAAGCCCTGGATGAGCGTACGGGTTTTCTTGCTGATTAGCTCAGAGTTAGCCAACGCCCGGGAAACGGTTCCGGTAGAAACGTCGGCTAGCCTGGCGAGATCTTTGAGTGTTCGAATCTGTACTTGCTTGGTCAAAAAATACTCCAGGATCACCTTGTTGAATAGTTCTTATCATTTAAACAGTTTAAGCTAGAAAAGCTAAGGAAATGTGGATTTCAAATCACAATAGCGGAAAAAAACAATCGATTGCATAAAATATCTTGCAATCGATTGTTTTTTTTGCCATTGAGGGTCGGGAAGATTTTTCAGTAGTAAATAGAACGATCAGAGGGAGGCGACGATGAAAACAAGAATTGCAGCATACAAAACCCACGTTTCGACACTCGCGCTATGCATGGCATTGCCAGCAGCAGCGATTGCACAGGACGAAGCAGGCGTTTCTGGTGACAATGGCTCAATAGAAGAAATCATGGTTACCGGCGTAATTCGGCCAACAACAAAACTTGAATCTACTGCCTCGGTGTCATCTATTCCACCGAGCCAAATTGCGCGCTCTGCCCCACGTTCGACTGCAGAATTATTTCGGAGCTTGCCGGGCATTCAGGTTGAACCATCGTCTGGCGACGCAAACACCAACCTCAAAGTCCGCGGCCTGCCGATTAGTTCAGGCGGCTCGCGCTATGTATCCTTCCAGGAGGACGGCTTTGCTTCACTCTTGATTGGAGACACGGCCTTTGCAACGGCAGATTCCTTTATTCGATATGACCGTACGGTCGGCAGTGTGCAGGCGATCCGAGGCGGCTCCGCCTCAACCGCCGCGCATAATGCACCTGGCGGCATTATCAACATGATCTCAAAAAATGGTAAGCAAGAAGGTGGACAAGTCGCATTTACTTCTGGCTTAGGTCACGATTCTCTTCGCGCTGACTTCGAATATGGCCTGCCTCTGGATGACAATTGGTCCGCACATATTGGCGGCTTTGTTCGTACTGGCGAAGGTGTGCGGGATGCCGCAGGTGACGCGGAAGAAGGTTACCAGATTAAAGCCAACATCCTCGGCGAATTTGATCGTGGTTCGGTGCAAATTTTCTTCAAACAACTTGACGATTCTGTTCCGACCTATCTTCCAATCCCCGCCAGGTTTAACGGAAGTGGATTTGATGAAGTTGGTGTTGATTTCAACGATGGAACGCTTTTTCTCAACACCACCGATTTTGCCAACCGCGTTGACGGCGTAGATGCAGTGGACGGCGACGGTTTTGAAGCAAAAGTAACGTCGATTGGTTTTGTTGGCGATTATGATGTCAACGATTGGCTTTCAGCATCCGTTCGTCATCGGTCAGCCTTCATTGAGGGCAACTTTGCTTCGCCGTTCCCGGCAAATGTTTTCGACGATGGCGTTAATGGCCCTTCGGTTGAGATAGTCTATTTTAATACGCAGCTTCGCGATTTTGACAACCGTTTTACCGAGTTTGCTCTGACGGGTGATTCTGAATTTGTTACCGTGAAAGCAGGTATCTCTTTCGATAGCCAAAACATTGTCACCAACTGGAATTTCAACCAATATTATCGGCGCCTGGACGGTGATCAAACTGTTTTCGATCAAGGGGATAGTGTCGACGGCGTGCTGTACGGTAACCCTGCCTTCGGAAATTGCTGTACACGTTCGTATGATTTTGATGTGGATTTGGTTTCGCCGTTCATTGCAGTTACCGGCCAATATGAAAGATTGTCTTGGGATCTCAGCTATCGACGCAATGAGTATGATGTTACCGGAACCTTTGCTGAATCCACGATTCAGCGCGCGCAAGATATCAACGGCGACGGTACCATCGGTCAAAACGAGCAAGCTGTGAATGACTTTGGCGCCCCATCACCTGCCAATTATGATGTCAGCTTTGATGCATGGTCTGTTGGTTTGAACTATGAAATCGTCGATGATGTTGCGCTATTCGCCAACTATGCTGAAGGGGGAAGCGTTTCTTCACCCGACCGAATTACTGGCAACATAGCTGCCGACGGGTCTATTGCAAATGAAGCTGGTTTCAACCTTGTGGAGCAGTGGGAAATCGGTATCAAATACGCAACGCCGAGCCTGTCATTCTTCGCAACTTATTTCAACGCTGACACCACGGAAGCCCGTGAGTTCGAGGTTACTACACAGACCTTCATTGAAAACGCCTTTGCGTCGAAAGGCATTGAGCTTGAAGGTCATTACGAACACGACAGCGGGTTTGGTATCCGCGCCACGGCAACCTTTACTGATGCGGAGATAGTTGCCACAGCAAGCGGCGCAAATGTTGGCAACCAACCGCGCCGTCAGGCGGACTATATCTTTAATATATCGCCCTACTATGAAGGTGAGCGATTTATTATTGGAGCCAACATATTTGGTACTGATGAAACTTTTGTTCAAGACTCGAACGAATTATCGTTCAACTCCTACACGGTGGTGAGCATTTTCTCTTCCTACGATATTACAGAAAGACTGCGCTTAAGTGCCGATGTCAACAATCTCTTTAACACTGTCGGGTTTACTGAAGGCGAAGAGGGTTCGGCTACTTCTGGAGACTTTGTCCGCATCCGCCCCATAAATGGCACGACCGCGACGGTTTCGTTGAGCTATCAGTTCTAACGGACCTGCCGATCGGTTGAAAAAGCGCAAAGGAGCAGCCTCAAGTAAAATTGGAGCTGCTCCTTTTTTCTCGACTAGCACCCTTTTGAGCAGATAGAGGCAAAAGAGTAACGATAGGCCCCGATCTGTTTAAAGTCCTCCAAGGAGAAAACCGCGAACTATTCGCAACAAAACGCAAAAACCCGCCACGAGGGCGGGTCTTGATGTTTGGTTGCAGGAGTAGGATTAGTCTCGTTGCTTCGCGCCTCGTCAGCTTCGCTATGAACCTATGCCGTTCAGGTTATGAGCCTTAGCTGCGTGAGCAATGGGCCGAAAACGGAACTAGCGTCAGTTTCACGTAGTGCCGCCCCTTTTTTGGAAAACCAATACATTCCCAAATTGTTGAGATCCCGGCGCTTGCACCCACGGAGCTCATTAACCCAGGGGCTGGTGAAAACTCGACTATTATTGCGACCAGAGTTGCGGCAGCGCGGCAGATACAAACTGACCGGTTTGAAGCGCTGGGCGCACCGACGGAGATCAGGGTGAATGCGCACGCTAACGGCAAGTTGCTGGACAAGTTGGCTACCCTTGACGCTGATGCGCAGGCATTGATGGTGCGTGCGACAGGTATATTTAAATTATTTGCCCGTGGCTATCACCGGGTGCTGAAAGTGGCGTGCACAATCGCGGACCTTGTTGGCGTGGACATGATCTGCCAAACCCATGTCGCGGAAGCGCTGAGCTACCGGCGCGTGGAAGTGCGACAGAACCTACTGCAGGTGGGATAGTAAAATATTCCATTGTAGCTATTTGCCCTTAATCTGGCGGACTGTCTTTATCTGTGAGGAGTTCATACAACTTCTACAGTTCTGCTTTTCCGATTAATTTCAGCTCCTCTATCCTAGATAAAATTTGAATTTCTTGAGGACTGATAGCAAGCGCCTTTTCGTAATAATGCCTTGCTTGTTCGGAATTGGCCTTTGCTACTTGCGCATCACCTATGTTGACCGACGGCTCCCATGAGTTGGGATGTATTTCGGAATTTAACTTTGCTACGGCGAGCGCTAAATCCAATTGCCCCCACCCGATAAACCGGCTAACTGAATCACTTAAACCAGACATAAGCGCTCCTTTTGGCGCTTCTACGCTGTTTGTTGACACATAGAGATTAAGCGCCGAACGCAAAGCAGGTGCTCCTCCAGCGTTAAATGCTGTTGCGAGTGTCCGTCTCAAAGTCGGTAATTTAATAATTTTCATATGAAGTTGGGATTGGCTTTCGCGATCACGAAAGCGCCCTTCCACGACGTTAATATATAAGTCGCCGGTCCGGGGAGATATTGCTATTCCATTCGGAAATGCGATTTGGGCCTGTGTTCCTACGCCGTCTTTTTGGCCGGGCGTTCCGTCTCCTACAAATACTTTATATGTGCCGTCAACAGATACACGAAATATGCGGTGCTCATATATCTGTGTCACATAAAAATACCCGCGTCGAAAAGCGATATGAGAGTTTCCTTGCCCTGGTAAAGTGGCAAACACTGAAGCGCTGCCATCGGGCTTGATTTTGGTAATTACTGTATTTGAAAAATCGACAATAAATAAATTTCCATCTGGATCAAACGTTAGCCCGTTGGGGCATCTGTATTGTTGTTCTTCTGAGAAAACCGTAACCTCATGACTATTGGCATTAATTCGAGCAATATTTGCCGACCAGCAATTGGTTACATAGATATCCCCAGTCGGGGAAACAGCCACACCGACCGGTCCATTTAATTTACCCGCAACAACAGTGCTAAACTCACCTGATCTTGAAATTTTGTATAACGATCCATTAAAGTGACTTGCTTGTAATAAATCTCCCTGCCCATCGATAGCGTTTCCTGAAGATGCGTAAATCTGATCGCTCAGCAACTTTACTTCACCCGATTGATCAATACGCCAAACGTTGGATCCAAAATCGGAAACATATACGTATCCAAGGTTATCAATCGCGACACCACCGATTCCGCCCCCCACGATGAGAGGTTTTCCGATAGCTGCATTGTTTTAACGTCTGGCGTAAATAGTTGCTGGGTCGCAGCGTCAATATTTGATTGCTCTTGAGCATTTAAAGGTAAAGCCGCAACAAATATTAAATTCGCAACAAGAGCAATGGCGTATGTTTTATTCATGATCATTTCCAGTTTCAAGCGCAGCTCTGCGTGCTTTGTTGCTCAATTCTTTCGCCTATCGATGTTTGAACAAATGTTTGATGTAAATCAGCCAGCTTTGCGGATAGGTTTAAATTAGAACTGCCAAGAGCGGAATCGATTGCATAAGCAACTGCAGGCAATATTTTTTTAATTTTTTTTGCTTCTTTTTTGCCCAACGGCGTCAGTTTTATTACCGATTTTCTTCTATCCTGATCATCGGGAAATCGTTCGACCAAACTGGCTGCTTCCAATTGAGTTATTCTATGACTAATTAATTGGTGCGAATATCCCAATGAGGAGGCTAGTTTGGCGGCGCTACCACTACTGTTCTCAAATAAAAAAAGAACCACTGACACAGAGGACGACGCGACTGCTATGCCATTTTTTTCAAAAATGTCATCTGTTTGTTCCGTCAATAGGACCCGCAGCTGATGTAAACGCATATCCAGAAACGCATTACCATACTGTACATAGTTAAACATTGATCAGCTCTTGATTGTTTCAATTATTATACAAACGTTTGTATAATATATGTAAAGCGGTTGCAAAGAACAATCAATTTTTTTGGGGGGTGTTGCAGCCAGCGAACATTCCATGTTGATGATCTGTCTGTCTGTCTGTCTGTCTGTCTGTCTGTCTGTCTGTCTGTCTGTCTGGTTCAGGTAAGTCGATGTTGGCATCTCGCGTGCAATCAATCCTGCCGCCTTGGTCGGCGCGTGGATGTGCATCGGAATCTGCAGCTGGTGGGACAGTAAAATATTTCATTGGGGCTTTTGATTTGCTTCAATGTCTGTTTATCATCGCGGCTAGTTCACAATAGCTGGATAATAAATATGGAATTCATTCCCGAATCGTTGTCGGTTTTTCTATTTTGGCTGTTAGTGGCGACAAGTTTCTTTGGCTCCTTCATATCAACAGCTGCTGGTATAGGCGGCGGTGTGACCATGCTGGCGGTGATGGCGCAAGTTATGCCGCCACTAGCGCTAATTCCTGTTCACGGCCTTGTTCAACTGGGATCAAATGCCAGCCGATTAACTGTTATGTTCAACCATATCGACTGGCGCTTTCTTGGTTGGTTTTTTATCGGTGGGCTGGTGGGTGCGGCTGTCGGTGTGAAAATTGTAACCGCTTTGCCAACACCTGTGCTGCAGTTGGTGCTCGCGCTTTTTATTCTCTATTCGATTTGGGGCCCGATGCCTGAAAAAATGCGCCTGTCGCGTTTTGGCCTGATTGTTGGCGGCGGTGTTACGACACTCGCCAGTATGTTTGTCGGTGCAAGCGGGCCACTAGCAATGGTGATCGTAAAGGCATTCGAGTATGACCGTTTCGCCAAAGTCGGTACTTTTTCGGGGGTTATGGTTATACAGCACGGCCTGAAGGCTGTTGTCTTCGGCCTTATCGGTTTTGTTTTCACGCCCTATATACCACTGGTAGCCTTCATGGTGATTGCAGGCTTTCTCGGCACGCTTGTTGGAAAAAGGGTTTTGCTGCGCCAAAACGAAAGTAACTTTGGCAGGGTTTTGGATGTTATTTTGACATTGCTGGCGCTTCGGCTTCTTTGGCAAGCTGGGCAGGGCTACTTTTAGGCTCAACGCAGCTGCTTACTCGATTTTAACCGAAGCTTCTCTGCGCCCAAGGCTTTGTCCGTCCCGGATTAGCTCAACGGTTGCTTGCCATACTCCAGAGGTAAAGCCGCCACTGGGTCGCTTGATACCTGAAAATGCGCGCACTTGTTGTCGGTCTTGCGCTTGTCGGACAGCCTTTAGTTTTCGGGTTTCACCGCTTGGGTTTACCAATGTAAAACGCCATTCGTCGCCCTTGAGGGCGTGAAACCCGCGTGCCTGAATAATGATAGCGTTCACAGTTGCTTTCAATGTTTGTGGCTGGGCTTGCCACATTTCTTCCCGGTTTAGCCGGGCGGCGGTAATGATTGGTGGCATGACCATCGCGCCTGTGTGGGCCATGGGTTGGGTCCACATTGATTGCGGCTTCAAACTATCAGGAGCTATACAACCGCCTTCATAAGGGCCGCCGTCGAACGGGTCAAAATACTGAATTGTTTGGCCTCGCAGATTGCGCTGAACCATAAAGTGAAGATGAGGAAACTCAGTCAACCCGGAAAGTCCCACTGCCGCAATAACTTGCCCCGCCGACACCGGGTCACCTTTTTTAACCAGTAGGCTATCCTTTTTCAGGTGGCAGTATCGAGTTTGCCATCCGTTCCCGTGACTGACAATTAAGACGTTGCCGCAGCCCTGCTTTTGTATGGTTTTGGCCCGCTCGTCTGTTACCACTATGTCGGGCATACCGTTGCGCAGGGCTATGACGCGCCCCGCTGCTGCTGCTTTTACAGCTACCCCTGCTCGCATTACGCCAACGTCAGCCAGCACAATGTCAGTCCCATTATGTTTGTCCTGGGTTCGGGATTGGCAAGTATAGTCGGCTTTGGCGGGGCCTGCTGCGCGGTCCATATAGCGGGCAACCCAACAGTTCCGCCCTAACACGCAGTCCACTGGAAAGGAAAATTTGGGCGCTTCATTTTGTGCGGTGATTGGCGCAGTAAGCCCTAGCGCCAAACCCACTATTATCAGTAGTTTCACCCTGAATCTCCCGATATAAAGCCATTTTTTTCGACCCAATGATGGTATCAGATTGCGGCTTTTTTATAACTAAGTACCCAAGACAGATTCGGTTACGTCCGGTTAGCTTTTTCTGTGATACCAGAAAGGCCCTCTCTTTGGGCTAGTTCTGAAGCGACATCGGCCAGGCTTAGCCCGCGTGCTTCCAGCAGCACCATCAAATGAAACAGCAGATCAGCTGATTCCTTGATGATCTCGCCGTTATCATCGGCGGCAACAGCCATCGCGGTCTCAACCGCTTCTTCGCCGACCTTTTGGGCAATCTTTCGGTCACCCTTGGCATAGAGGCTTGATACATAGCTATCGCCGGGGTCGGCACCCTTTCGCTCGCGCAAGGTAGTTTCAAGTTTCGCCAAAATATCCATAGTGGATGCCATCAAACTGCCTCTCTTACTGCAATGCCAGCTCGGCGCATATGGGCTTTGGCTTCGGCAATGGTGTGTTCACCGAAGTGAAAAATTGAAGCCGCTAGCACCGCCGACGCATGGCCATCCTGCACACCTGCGACCAAATGATCAAGCGTACCCACACCGCCGGATGCAATGATCGGCACGGAAACACTGTCTGCAATTGCTCTTGTTAACTCTATGTCGAAGCCTTCGCGGGTGCCGTCGCGGTCCATGCTGGTTAGTAGAATTTCGCCTGCCCCCAATTCCGCCGCTTGCACCGCATAGTCAACCGCATCCAGCCCGGTTGGCGTGCGACCGCCGTGCGTGAATACTTCCCATTTGCCGTCCGAGACTTGCTTGGCATCCACCGCAACAACGATGCACTGCGATCCGAATTTTTCCGCAAGTTCGCTAATCACGGCAGGCCTTTTAACCGCCGCCGTCATTAAAGAAACTTTATCAGCTCCGGCCAGTAGAAGCTTGCGCACATCGTCTGCCCCGCGAACGCCGCCGCCAACTGTAAGCGGCATAAAGCATTGTTCTGCCGTGCGCTTGACCACATCGAACAAGATATCGCGCCGGTCGGAACTGGCGGTGATATCGAGGAAAGTCAGTTCGTCTGCGCCGGCTTTGTCGTATACGCGGGCTTGTTCAACCGGGTCACCAGCATCAACAAGGTCAACAAAATTGACCCCCTTGACCACTCGGCCGTCTTTCACGTCAAGGCAGGGAATGATGCGGGATTTCAGCATGTTGTATCTTCCGCTTCACCCGCAGCAATTGAAAGCGCCGTCTGCAAATCCATTCCGCCGTCATAAATCGCCCTGCCAGTAATCACACCTTCCAGATTACCGACAGCAACAACACGCTCAATATCTGACAAATCCTTAACGCCGCCAGAGGCGATGACCGGTATAGAGATAGCAGCTGCGAGTTCGGACGAGGCTTCGGCATTTACGCCGGTAAGCGTTCCATCGCGGTCGATATCTGTGTGAATTATCGCGGCGACACCTGCGTCTTCAAATTTTTTGGCCAGTTCAATCACGCCGAGTTCGCTGGCTTCGGCCCATCCTTCAACGGCGACCTTGCCGCCGAGCGCATCGATGCCCACGGCAATTTTGCCCGGGAAAAGTTTGCAGGCTTCTCTCACCATGTCAGGGTTTTTTACCGCAAGGGTGCCGAGAATTAGTCGAGAGAGGCCCTTATCTATCCAGTGTTCCATCGTGGCGATATCCCGGATACCACCGCCCAGCTGAACCGGTACGTCGGTTGCTTTGAGAATAGCGTCAACAGCTGAAGCATTCACTGGCTCGCCGGCAAAAGCACCGTTGAGGTCAACCAGATGAAGCCATTTGCATCCGGCGGTCACAAATTCTTTAGCTTGGGCCGCCGGATTATCACTAAACACCGTCGCAGCATCCATGTTGCCTTTGAAAAGGCGAACACAGTTGCCGTCTTTAAGGTCGATGGCTGGGTACAGGGTGATCATGGGTGCCACTCCAGAAAAGCAGAAATGAGTTTAAGACCAACAGCTTGGCTTTTTTCCGGGTGGAACTGCGTACCAACCATATTGTTCCGGCCCACGATTGCGGTAACCGGTCCGCCGTGGTCGGTAGTTCCTAGCAGTGCTTGCGCGTCTTCCAGTATCATCTGGTAACTATGGACAAAATAGGTGTGATCATCCGCCGCTAGAACACGTGCTACGGGATGGCGGCAACCAGCTTCGGTCAGCTCAATAGTATTCCAGCCCATATGAGGTATTTTTAGGGTTGTGTCTGTGGGCTCCAGGGGTTTAACCGACCCAGCTATCCAGCCCAAACCGCTATGCACACCGTGCTCATAGCCCTTTTCAGCCATCAGCTGCATGCCTACGCATATGCCAAAAAACGGACTGCCTCGCGTGATTACGGCTTCTGTCAAAGCATCCGCCATACCGTTAACTGCAGACAGGCCATCGATACAATCGCCGAACGCGCCGACACCGGGAAGCACAATGCGGTCTGCACGTCGCACAGTCTCTGCGTCACTTGTTACCACAATGTTTGTAGATAGTCCGACCTCGTTCGCGGCTCGTGCAAAAGCTTTTTTCGCTGACCGAAGATTGCCGGAGCCATAATCAACAATGGCAACAGTTTCAGGCATGGTAAACTCCGGGTTCGGGCTTAAAGGCTATCGCCGAGCGTGCCTTTGGTAGAAGGCACGGCGTCGGCCTTACGCATATCGATGGTGGCGGCACCCCGCAGCGCGCGGGCCGTGGCCTTGAAACAGCTTTCAATAATATGGTGGCTGTTGACACCGTATATGTTTTCCACATGCAGGGTCATGCCAGCTGCGAAAGCGAAGGCACGGAAAAATTCTTCGAACAGTTCCGTGTCCATTTCACCGATTTTTTCGCGCGGAAATTTGACATTCCACACCAGAAACGGTCGACCGGATATATCCATTGCTGCACGAGACAAGGTTTCGTCCATCGGGATGTACGCCGACGCATATCGGGTGATGCCCTTCAGGTCGCCCAGTGCCTTTTTAACCGCCAGCCCGATGACAATGCCGCAGTCTTCGGTGGTGTGGTGTCCGTCAATATGCAGGTCGCCGACGGCGCGCACCTTCAGGTCCATCAAGGAATGACGCGAAAGCTGCTCGAGCATATGGTCCAGAAATCCAATGCCGGTTTCAACGTCATACTGACCCGTTCCGTCAATGTTCAGCTCGACAGAAATCTCGGTTTCCTTGGTTTTGCGTTCCATGGATGCGGTGCGCATATCACTCACTCCTGCAGGCGGACATAATCGCCGTTTGTTCGGTGATCATGCTAATACTCAGTTTTAAAGGCCTCTGCGAGCATTTTCTTGATGTTATTGCATGAAATAAGGGTGAAACGCGGCCAATTTCATAGGCTAACTTGCATCCATGACCCGCAACCCATATATGCAATCATCTGTGTTACGGTATAAAATTATAGGAAAATCATTTCATGACCACCATATGCAGCGTCCGCAAAGGTAAAAGCGTGGTAATCGCCGGCGACGGCCAAGTGTCTGCTGGCGACACCGTTATGAAAACCAATGCTCGTAAGGTACGACGTCTTTCGGGCGGCAAGGTGATTGCCGGATTTGCCGGCGCTACCGCAGATGCTTTCACGCTGTTTGAGCGGCTTGAGGCCAAGCTTGAGCGCCACCCGGGTCAATTGGCACGAGCTTGCGTTGAGCTTGCCAAAGACTGGCGTACCGACAAATACTTGCGCCAACTCCAAGCCATGTTGATCGTGGTTGATAAAGAAACCAGTTTGGTAGTAACTGGCAACGGCGATGTCATCGAACCCGAGCACGGCGTTGTTGCCATTGGGTCTGGCGGAAATTTCGCGCTGGCAGCAGCGCGGGCCTTGTATGACCTGGATCTGAGTGCCGAAGAAATTGCCCGCAAAGCCATGTCCATTGCATCGGATATCTGTGTCTATACCAATGACACGGTTCTGCTTGAGTTGATGGACTGTGACGAAGCCGCGGATGCAGCCGGCACTAAAGACACATAGTTAGGAGTATTTATGAGCAGTTTTTCACCCCGTGAGATTGTCTCGGAACTGGACCGGTACATCATTGGCCAATCGGATGCCAAGCGCGCCGTGTCGGTTGCCCTGCGTAATCGTTGGCGCCGCCAGCAGCTTGAAGGCGACATGCGCGAAGAGGTGCTGCCGAAAAACATTTTAATGGTCGGACCGACAGGTGTTGGTAAAACCGAAATATCCCGCCGCCTGGCCAAGCTTGCACAAGCCCCATTCATTAAAATTGAAGCAACAAAATTTACCGAAGTTGGCTATGTGGGCCGTGACGTGGAACAGATTATCCGCGATTTGGTTGAGACCGCCATTCTTATGGTTAAAGAAAAGAAGCGCGGCGAAGTGGGGGCAAAAGCAGAATTGCACGCTGAGGAGCGCGTAATTGATGCGCTTGTAGGCGAAGGTGCCGGTGAGGCCACGCGGCAGAAGTTCCGTAAAATGCTGCGCGAAGGCGAGCTTGTCGACAAGGAAATTGAGCTGGAAGTGGCAGACACTGCCAGCGGCATGCCGCAGTTTGATATCCCGGGCATGCCCGGTGCCAGCATGGGCATGGTTAACCTGGGCGATATGTTCGGCAAGGCCATGGGTAATCGCACCGTTAAGAAAAAGCTTTCGGTTGGAGAAGCTTACGAGGTGCTGATGGCTGAAGAAGCCGACAAGCTGGTGGACGATGACGTTTCCACCCGCGAAGCGCTTAGCCTTGTTGAGCAAAGCGGCATTGTTTTTCTGGATGAAATTGATAAAATTTGCGCGCGCCAGGATGCGCGCGGTGGGGATGTTAGCCGTGAAGGTGTCCAGCGCGACTTGTTACCGTTGATCGAGGGCACCACTGTATCAACAAAATATGGCGCGGTGAAAACCGACCATATTTTGTTTATCGCTTCAGGTGCCTTTCATCTAGCAAAACCATCTGACTTATTGCCTGAACTTCAGGGGCGCTTGCCTATCAGGGTGAAACTGCGCGATCTGACCGAGGCTGACTTCCGGCGTATTCTCACGGAACCAGATTTCAGTCTGATCCGGCAATATGTAGCACTTCTGGGAACCGAGGATGTGACCCTCGATTTTACCGACGACGGTATTGATGAAGTGGCGAAAATATCAGCACACTTTAATGAAACCGTGGAAAATATTGGTGCGCGGCGGCTGCACACGGTTCTGGAAAAAGTACTGGAGGAAATTTCTTTTACTGCCAGTGACAAAAGCGGCATCACTGTTACAATCGATGCAGCCTTTGTGCAGGAGCATATGGGCGATTTGGCTAACGGAAGTGATCTGTCTAAATTCATTCTTTGAGGTAAAGCAATGGCGCGAATGCCCCACACTTTTTTTTACGGAGGCTATATGAACCCGGATGTCCTTAGGGCATCTGGCACGCGGCCAATAGACTGCGAAACAGGTTATGTGGAGGGTTTAAGGCTCAAAGTCGGACCCCTTGCGAACCTTGAGGAGAGTAAGGACAGTCGCGCATACGGCCTTTTGGCGAAGTTGAGCCATGAAGATCTCAATAAGCTGTATGGCAGTGATCCTGCTGCGTTGCAGGGTACTGTTTATCTTCCCGAGGCAGTGTTGGTTCATACGAAAAATGGACAGACAGTACCCGCTATGACTTATATTTGCCCTACGCTATCTGGCGGTATTGCTGACGCCGAGTATGTGGCCAAGTTGGTGGTTGCGGCTGAAAAAATAGAATTGCCTGCAGACTATATATCTCAACTACATGAGATCACCGGGCGGCTAAAGTAGGTTTGCAACGTTACCAGCAGGAGCAACTAGATGACCTATGATCCCAACAATATTTTCGCCAAAATTTTGCGCGGTGAAATTCCTTGCAACAAGGTCTATGAAGATGAGTTTGCGCTGGCGTTTCATGATATTAATCCGCAAGCACCGGTCCATGTATTGGTAATTCCCAAGGGCGACTATGTGTCGATGGCTGATTTCACAACGTCAGCCCCAGCGGAATTGATCGCAGGCTTCATGCGCGCGGTGGGTGCGGTGGCTGAAGAGCTTGGGCTGGTAGAGTCTGGGTACCGCACGCTCGCTAACGCCGGCGAAAATGCGCACCAGGAAGTGCCTCATCTTCATATTCATATCTTTGGCGGCGCGCCGCTTGGCCCCATGCTCGACAGTCGTTTTACGGCCTAGCCTTCCAGTTCGCGCGCTTCGTCGGTCAGCAAAATGGGGATACCGTCACGGATAGGGAATACCAGCCCGGCAGACCGGCTGATCAACTCTTGCGCCTCGGAGTCATATTCGAGCGTGTCTCGCGTGACAGGGCATACCAAAATTTCAAGAAATTGACGGGCTGTACGCTGTTTTGCATTACCGGGTTTTTTTGCATCATCGGAACGGGTCATTTTCCCCCCTTTATGGGCCTATCTTAGTGGAATTTGGGTGGTTCTTTGCTGCTATTTTCAATCACGGACATTTTAAGCAGCGTTTCAAGCATTGCAGCGCGCTCGTCTGTTGATGCCGCTTCCAGCAAAGCCTGTTTTTCTGGCACGCCCATGGGAATAATCATCGATAGAGTATTAACCAAAACATCATTGGGCGCCTCCGCAATGGCTTCGAAATCCGCATCAAGCCCCTTTTGATCAAGATAATTGGACAGCGCTGCCAGCAGGGTGCGACGGTCGATATTGTGGGCGTCGCCGTTCGCTGTCAGGTCATGAAATCGTGACCAGTCTGCGTGAATTTGGCGGTAGGGCGTGGTGGTGCTGAGCTCGGTGGTAATCTCAAACCGTGCGATACCCTTAAGGCGGATAGAAAACCTGTTGTTGCCTGTGTCAACCAGATCGTCAATTTTCCCCACACCGCCTACCGCATATAATTCTGGGTCATCTGCATTATTTTCATGCGATTTAGGTTGTACCATACCGATAAGGCCGTCCGACGTGACGGCGTCACGGACCATCTGCAGATATCTGGGTTCAAATATATTAAGCGGTAAATTACTTCCCGGGATTAGGATAACACCGCTAAGCGGGAAGATCGGAATCTTTACCGGCAAGTGGGTTATGGCGCCTGTAGGCGAGACCACCGTATATTCCTAACTGAATAAAACCGACGACAGACGCCGCCGGTACTTTTGAGTGAAAGGATCAGACGGTCCTGCAGCATCAAATAATTTTACCAGATGCTCGCGCGCTCCATCGTCGTTCCATTCTCGGTCGCGCATGATAATAGCCAATAGCGCATCTGCGGCAGCGTCCATGTCGCCCGCAGCCTGGTACGCAAGAGCCAAATCAAATCGTGCCTGATAATTCTGCGGGTCAGCTTCAACCGCTTTCATCAAGGGCTCAACGTCCCCGGCATTTTCGGCTTGAGCTGCCAGCTCCAGATTGGCCTCAAGCCGTTCGATCCGGGGCTTCAACTCTGGGTCACTACGACTTTCGTCGTTGAGCATAGCCGCCATCTCTCGCGCTTGTTCCACTTCGTCCATTTTCAGTGCGGCTTCCGCCATGCCAACCATTGCACCGGCATGTGCCGCGTCGTGCTGTAAAATCTGCTGGTATATCTGCGCAGCCTGCATGGTCTCGCCGGCCACCATCAACTCGTCAGCTTGAGCAAGTGCTGCCGCTACCGGATCGTTTGCAGCGCCGGTGCCGCCAAGTGCGGTTAATTTGTCGATGAACGCTTGTAGTTGTGGCGCTGGCAGTGGTCCCTGAAAACCATCTACAGGTTGACCCTGCCAAAAGGCCAGAACGGTTGGCAGGCTCTGGATTTGCAGCTGTGTGCAGAGTTGCTGGTTTTGGTCAGCGTTCACTTTAGCCAACGCTACTGCGCCGCCAGCCTTGGTAACAGCCGCTTCAAGTGCGGTTGTCAACTGTCTGCAGGGGGGGCTACGGTCTGACCAAAAGTCAACAATCACCGGCCGGGCTTGCGAAGCCTCAATAACCTCCACACCAAAGGTTTGAATGGTTGTCTCGGTAATAAGGTTGTTATTTCCGCCTGAAGGAGCCGGCGGCTGAGTGCCTGTCATCATTGTATCCATTGATAAAACTCGATTACTTATCAGCCTGCCCTGTTTTTAGAGCCAGTTGCGCTATTATTTCCCTTAGCATACCGACTGTCCCACCGTCACGCCAGCGCCCTTTGTCAACATTTTGCATTATTTGACAATTGTGCCGGGTTATTGTGGTGACTTTTCAAAAGTGACTATAGCGGGCTCGAAGCCGCAGGCACTGATGAACTTAACCAGATGCTTTGGACTGACCGACGTTGTCGCCGCGTTATGAAGTGGATGGAAATACACCAGATCATAGCTGAGTAGCTTTTCATCGATAACCACTAGAATTTTCTTGTAGTCTGGCGTTGCCTGTCGGTGGGCATTGAGCAGTGAAAAGGGTGTCACGGACCCTGGCAAAACGCCCAAATACGTCATCAATCGATCTGGGCTGGCAAATGACAGGCGGCCAAAGCTTATTTTAGTAGCCAGACTTTTCAAGTCTACCCGCTGGTCTTCATGGACAATAATGAGCGCATGGTTTTTCTTTTTGTCGCGCACAAACAGGTTTTTGCTGTGGCCACCGTCCATGCCGGCGCGTGCGGCCTGCGCCTCTCCAACCGTAAATACAGGGTCGTGACGGTGGGTTTTATAGGCAATCCCATGTTTGTCAAAGAAAGCGCAAAGCTCGGTTTCAGTTGCGGGTGATTCCATTTTTCTCTCTTTTGGTGCAGTATAGTGTATGACCCAGATGACTATGAAAACGCTTGTTTTTCCTACCCTTAAGCCAATTTTCTGTAAATGTGAAAATAACTGTTGCAAAGGCAATGCGTATAGCTATTATCCCGCCTCGCAAGCGGCGTAGCCGTTGTCCCTGCAGGTGTTTTATACATCTGAACGTTTTGAGCGGGCGTAGCTCAGGGGTAGAGCATAACCTTGCCAAGGTTAGGGTCGTGAGTTCGAATCTCATCGCCCGCTCCAAAAAAACCGGTCCCCGTGGCCGGTTTTTTTATGTCTAACCTCCCTAATTTGCTTTTTTGCGCTAGGTTATGGAAGATAATATACAGTGTGTGGAGGGTTTTGTGAGGTCTCAATTTATCAGTGCCGTGATAGGCGCGGTGTTGCTGGCAGGATGCAGCGGTTCTCCGGACCCTGCTGTAGACGCTGAAACCGGCGAAAATATATTTGCAAAAACCGACAAATGGCTGTGCCTTCCCGGCCGCACTGATGCGTGTGTGGGCGACTGGTCGGCAACCATCATCGAAGCAGACGGCACAGCCACAGTTGAACCATTTATCGCAGATCGTAATGCGCCGATTGATTGTTTTTATGTCTATCCAACCGTGTCAACCGACCTTAGCGGCAACAGCGACTGGGATGTGGATATTCAGGAAACCGGTGTTGCGGCCATCCAGTTGGCGCGCTTTGGCGGGGTTTGCAAGCTGTATGCGCCCATTTACCGGCAAGTTACCCTTACGGCGCTGGCCTCGGACAGCGCAGGTTTTTCCATAGACCGCGATGTGCCGCTTGCCGACGCTGATGTTAAGGCCGCATGGGACTATTATCTGGAAAACTATAACAATGGGCGCGGGGTTGTGCTTATTGGTCATTCACAAGGGTCCTACCGGCTAGGTACGCTGATTCGGCAGCATATTGACGGCAAGCCTGTTCAGAAACAAATTGTTGGCGCGCATCTTCTTGGTGCCAATGCACCGGTTACTACAGACGCGCGCACTGGCGGCACGTTCGAGACGTTTCCGCTGTGCGGCGCACTCGATGAAGTTGGTTGTTTTACCGGGCTGGTTTCGTTCCGGGAGACCGCACCGCCGCCCGCTGGTGGATATTTTGGTTTTGCCGAAAACAACGACGAAACAAATGCCTGTGTTAATCCGGCCGCGCCCGGTGGCGGTAAGGTGGAACTCAGGGCACTGGTGCCCACGCGCAAGTTGCTCGGTGACCGTACAGCGCGAGCAGAAAACACTATTCAATGGAGCCAGCAACACCCGACAGTGGACACTAATTTTGTTGCCCTTCCGGGGCTGGTGTCCGGGGAATGCAAGGTTAGCGGCGGGGCTTCCTACTTTGCAGTTAGTATAAATGCCGATGCAACCGACCCACGCACCGATGAAATTTCAGGCGACCTGGTGGTAAGTGGTGAATTGATAGCTGACTGGGGGCTGCATTTGATCGACGTTAATCTTGTGCTTGGCGATCTGGTTGAAATGGTGCGGTTGCAGGGCGAAGCCTACTTGGGCCAATGATCGATGACATCAGAAGTGTATAGCTGACTGCTTTACATGCCCGCGCGCCCTACTTAAGATGTTTTCTTTTCGTCTTATGTGGGGGCTAGTCATGAGATATTTTGCGCTGATTTTCGCCGTTTTGTTTATTGCATCCTGTTCAAATGAGCAGGTGCCACAGACTGAACAGGAGCGCTGGCAGGCAACGGCTGAACGAGTCACAATTACACGCGACAAATGGGGCATTCCTCACGTGTATGGCCCCACTGATGCCGATGCAGTTTTTGGTATGCTCTACGCGCAGGCCGAGGATGATTTCAACCGGATCGAGATGAATTTCCTGACCGCCATGGGCCGCACAGCTGAAGCCGAAGGCGCAGAGAAGTTGTACCAGGACTTGCGCATGCGTCTGTTCATCGACCCGGAAGTTCTTAAAACAGAATATACGACCAGCCCTGATTGGTTGAAAACACTGATGAATGCCTGGTCTGACGGCCTGAACTATTATTTACACACTCACCCCGACGTGCAGCCCAAAGCATTAACCCGGTTTGAGCCGTGGATGGCGTTGGCTTTCAGCGAAGGCAGCATCGGCGGCGATATCGAACGGGTGAACTTGCGCCGCCTTGAGGCTTTTTACGGCGGCGAGCCAATTGAGCAGTTGGCAACCCGCGCGGATGATTTTCCAGGTGACTTTGAGGCCGAGCCCACCGGCTCTAATGGTTTTGCCATAGCGCCTTCCAACAGCGCCAGCGGCAACGCGCTTTTGTTGATTAACCCCCACACCAGCTTCTATTTTAGGGCAGAAATGCATGTCCGAAGCGACGAGGGCCTAAACGCATACGGCGCTGTTACCTGGGGGCAATTTTTCATTTATCAGGGATTTAACGAAAACACCGGATGGATGCACACCTCCAGCGGCGCAGACACAATCGATTGGTACAATGAGAGCATCGTGCGCAGGCAAGACGGTGTGTACGCCAAATACGGCGAGGGAGAGCGCAAACTTGCTTCATCCGACATAACACTGGCTTACAAGGACGGTGACGGCACCGCTGAGCGGACCTTTACTGTCTACCATGGCGACCACGGTCCGATCATCGCTGGTGAGGGTAATAGTTGGCAATCAATCAAGCTGATGAATGAGCCCAAGAAAGCGTTGATACAATCTTATATGCGGACCAAATCCACCGATTATGCCAGCTATGTTGAGAGCATGCGCTATCATACCAATTCGTCTAACAATACGGTGTTTGCTGATAGCAGCGGTAATATAGCTTATTTTCACGGCAACCATATTCCCGTGCGCGATACGCGTTTTGACTGGAGTAAGCCGGTTGATGGCAGTGACCCTGCGACTGAGTGGGGCCGCCTTCATACACTGGAGGAAACCGTTGGCGTTTTGAACCCCGATACCGGCTGGTTGCAAAATACCAACAACACGCCGTTTTCAGTGATCGGGGAGGCCAGCCCGAAAGCAGAAGATTTTCCGCCGTATATGGCGACATTCCCCGAAAATTACCGCGGCATTAATGCCGTGCGCGTACTTAAAGATGCCAGCGGTTTCACGCTGGATGGTTTAGTCGCTGCGGCTTATGACCCACACTTGGCGGCGTTTGACGATCTTTTGCCTCTATTGTTAGCAGATTTTGACGCGTTGAGCGCGGATGCGTCGCAGCGGTCGTTGCTGGTAGATCAAATAGAAATGCTGCGCTCGTGGGATCACAAGTCGAACACGGAAAGTGCAGCAACAACCTTGGCAATTTTCTGGGGCCGTGATCTGTGGCAAACGGCATTTTCCGATGCAGACGGAGTTGCGGACTACCGCGCACGCGGAATCACGCGCGATGCCTATATTGCCGAGACCGCCGACCGGATTGGACTTGATGCTTTGGCGCGGGCCAGCGAAAAGCTGACCGCCGATTTTGGTGCGTGGCAAACGCCGTGGGGCGACGTGAACCGGTTTCAGCGTCTGACCGGTGATATGGTCCAGCCGTTTGACGACAATGCACCTAGCATACCGGTTGGGTTTGCCTCCTCGCGCTGGGGCTCGCTGGCGGCGTACGGCCAGCGAACGTTCAATGGCACCAAAAAAACATACGGCACCCGCGGCAACAGCTTTGTTGCTGTGGTTGAGTTCGGCGAGCGGGTAAAGGCAAAGGCAGTGACCGCAGGCGGCCAGAGTGGTGACCCGGCGTCGCCGCATTTTGATGACCAGATTGAACTTTATGCCCGCGGCGAATTGCGGCCGGTATATTTCTACCCTGAAGACATTGAGGTGGTGGCCGAACGGACGTATCACCCAGGGCAGTAGCCTTTAAGCATCAAAACTAAAAAATGCGGTCGGCGGGCTATCTGTTTGCCGATTTCGCCGCATAATAGACCACCGCACCGACAAAAGCCGTAGGCAGGATGACCGTTACCAAATCTGAGGTGATTTGCATGCCGTCGAGCTGACCGGTTGCTATCTCGGTTATGTGAATAAGGCTGTGCAGACCGAGGAATAGAACAGCAGAAACCGCAAAAGGCACCTGCCACTTTCCAATGTAAGCCGCAAGCAGCAGCGCCAACCCAGCGGTTAGATAGGCGGCACCTACATCGCTAAGAAAGTGATCGTTCAGTGGTCCCGTATGCGCGGTAAAACGCTCGTAGAAAAAGTCCGTCATGAAATAGGCCATAATGCCGGTGGCAAAATGATACGCTCCCAAAACATAGAGCGCGATTGTCATCACCTTTGACTTCATTTTAGCCTCCTCCTAAGGCCCCGGCAGTCACCGGTTGATCCTATTTTGGCTTGGCGTAAACTTTGCGGCCTGCAAAATAGGTTGATTCAACGCTGAGGTCGCGAAAGCTCTCATTCATCGGCGCCGGCACTGCACCATCAAGCAAGACAAAGTCTGCCCATTTACCCACAGTGATTGACCCAATCTCGTTTTTCCACGGCGTAATGTTGGCCCCAGACTGGGTGTAGGCCATCAAGGCTTCGTCAAAAGTAACAGCCTGCTCAGGGTGGAACGGTTTGCCGTCATTAAAGCCAAACGGGCTTACACGAAACACAGCGTCGGCAATCTGGATAAGCGGGCTGAGCGGTGAAGTGGCATAATCCGCCCCGAACACTACGGGTACGCCAGCATCGAGCATCGATTTCCAAACGTAAGCGCGGGCCGACCGTTGTTCGCCGACCCTCACAGGCACATAAACGATCGAGTTCGTTGCGTGGTTAGGCTGCATGGAGGCAATCACACCTAAATCCTTGAAGCGCTGAATATCTTCGTCGTGAACAATCTCGATATGTTCAACGCGGTTGGGGAAAGGAACAGGGTTGCCTTTGGCCGCTTCGAAAGCATCCAGCGTTGCCGATACCGCGGCATCCCCGATTGAATGAACGGCTACCGGTAGTCCTGCAGCTGTTACAGCCTCAACTTGTGCTTTCAGCTGTTCCGGGCTCGTTATATATTCGCCCTTCCACCCTTCCCGGTCGCTGTAGGCTTCTGTCAGCACCGCTGTATGGGCCGACAACACACCGTCATTGATAAGTTTTACAAAACCAAGGTTCAATAGCGGGCCTATTGCTTCTTCTTTGGCCGTTGCTGTGACCCGTTCAGAAATTTCAGACTTTTTGGCTATAATATTACTGACGATGGTTTCGATCGAGTCGCTGATGCCGCCCCGGTTCCAAGTGCCATACCAAACCCGGATCGTAGGGTCTCCGTTCTCGACGATGTAGAGATAGTCATCAAGGCCGCCCATTTGGTGCAGGCCTGTAAGCCCGAAGCTATTGGCGTATTTATACATTGTTGCCAGACCGGCCTGCCGCTGGATATCGCTACGGTCAGGAACGATTTTGCCGACAAGGTTCTGCGCGCCTTCCAGCAGGATACCCGTTGTTTCGCCGGTTGCTGGGTCAAGCACAACTTCGCCGCCCGGGGGCGCTTGGGTTGCGGCGGTGACGCCTGCCATTTCCAGCGCTTTGGAGTTTACCCAGGCATAGTGGCCGTCGATATGCCTCAGCATAGCGGGCCGGTCAGGAATAACGGCGTCCAGCATTTGTTTGGTGGGGTACAGGCCGTCAGACAGCGTGTGATCCCAGCTTCCACCGATCAGCCACTCGCCTTCGGGTAAGCGCTTGTCCGCCTCTGCGATCATGCGCACCCATTCGGCCTTGTCGGCTACATAAGCCAGGTCAACACCCGCAACAGCTGGCGAGTTGCCGCTCATGTGGGAATGCGCGTCTATTAGGCCGGGCGTGACGGTACTGCCGCCAGCATCAATCACTCGCGTGTTGCTGCCAGCCAGTGCCTGCATTTGCTCTGTCGTGCCA
>JAJFIU010000155.1 GCA_021774695.1 Alphaproteobacteria bacterium
CAAAATCGGCAAGGCATTTACGACACTAGAACCCAAATGAATTATATGCGCCTGACCAAAGACAACCGTATCATCTTTGGTGGCCGGCTGGGCTATTTTTACGGCGGAAACCCGGACCCGGCAGAAGATAAAACCGTAAAACCATTTTTGCGACTAGCAGAAGCATTCGCCCGAACATTCCCACAATTGAATGACGTTTCGTTCAGTCACGCATGGAGCGGTCCAATTGCGCTGACCAACCGTATGGCAGTGCATTTTCAGCATTATTTCGACGGCGATGTGATTTATGCGGGTGGTTATTCAGGTTTCGGCGTTTCAGCGTCACGGTTCGGCGCCCGTGTTGGGCTGGCAATTCTCGACGAACACAAAATACCGGAAACACAAATGGCATTTGCTGTAACCGAACCCGGTTATCTTCCACCTGAACCCTTTCGCTGGTTAGGCGCAAAAATAACGCTGTATGCCATGGACACATTAGACAAAAAAGGTGGCTGGAGACGCCCCTGGATCAAATTTGTAGAGAAATTGGGCTTTCCACTCACTTAGGCAGCACCAATAAGACCCAACATTATAGACAACGCGCAGGATCGACAACGCGCAGGCCTGAGAACCGCTGATTGTTAACCGTATTCAGCCGAGGCCGCAGCCCGTTTACATCGGTAGGCAATCGCCAACGCGCCCGCAACTATTGCGCACCAAAGATATGACACTGCAGGCATCTGAAGCGAAAAATCGACTGCAGAGTGCAATCCTAATTGAACGCTTGCGGTAATGCCAAGGGCAATAAAACTGCGGTATTGATTGCCGTATTTCAGTGCAGCTGCAAGTACTACAATCAAAATAGCGCCCGAGGTTACCAAAAGAATTGCAGCGGGAATGCCCGCAGTCAGGGCCAATTCCAGATAGTCACTGTGGGCCCTGTCAAAATATATTGTTATTGTCTCATCACGGTACAACCGGAAAACATCATCAAATGTTCCAAGCCCGAAGCCCGCTATCGGCCTGTCAAAAATTGCCTCAATGATCAATGGATAGGCCGAAAACCGTTGATCCAGACTAGCATCGTTCTGTAGCCGTTGATCTAACATTTCTCCGCTCAGGGAGAATATGCCAACGCCGATGGCTACTATAATTGCTGCGCGAACCAAACTTGCCCAACCGCCATTTTTTTCTCCGTATCGGTTCGGGCTGATGATGAACAAGATAAAGATAGCCACGGCAACAGAGCCAAACCCGGCGCGCGAATTAGTCAGCAAAAGTGCCACCGCAGTGACCAATATCGCGAGTGGCAACCACCATGCTTTGGTCAGCATTGTTTCGAGAACATGGCGATACAACTCACGCCCTGTTCTGCCTTCAGCCAGTTCGTCTTGTGTCCAGAAAAGGGCGTAGGCAATCAAACACTGCAACCCAATACCAGCGTATGCCGCAAAACTATTGCGATTTACAAAAGTGCTGGTCAAGGAAGTCGGGTTAGCCCACTTTTCAAACCAGAGAATAGTATCATTGCCCGAGACAAACACTATGAAGCCGTATCCCGCATACAGGGCAGCAACAACGCCGCAAAATCGTATAAGGTTTACGGCTTTTTCCCGGCGCGAACAAAATTCATAAACCAGAACAAAAAACACGAGGTGGGATAGAAAATACGCTGTATTTGATATGGTTTTCGCCGGATCAACCGAGATAAAACCCTTCTGAGCGAGGATATTGTCGACACCCTCCACATCAATCAGACCAACGAAGCCGACAGGCACTATTGCCTGAACAAAGCCCCATACAACAAAGATAGAGATGCCAATCACGGTCGCCTTCATCGAAGCAGACCACCGAACTGGACCGGCACCGCGAGACCGGACCAAATGAACCACCGCCATTATGCCTACAACCAATACCCAAAGCCACTGCCATGCTGGCCTGGCGCTGGCAAGAGGCAGAGGAGCGAGAGCAATCAACCCGTATATAAACATCCGCACTTTATGAACCCTTTGAACTCTCTATTTACCTGGAACTCTCTATTTACCAGCCAGAGACATGGAAATAAATTCACGCATGTCATTTGAAAGAGCGGTAAATGCATTTTCGTAAACATACATCATATGGCCCGCTTCATAATAGGTCATATTAACCCGGTCCATATTAATGCCATGCCGTGCAAGGGTATACTCCGCATCAAAAAACGGAGTTACCAGATCATAAAAGCCCGATGCCACCATGATTTTCAAGGCCGGGTTGAGCTTCATTGCCTGAGCCAACTGCGGGGCCGTATTAACATATGATGGCTCACTGTACCCCTCACTGCGGTCATAAACCCAATTGGCGTTCACGTCGGGGCCAGAGCCGTAATAAGACCTGTCCAAATCCACTTTCAGGTCATGCTGTATATAGTGACGAAAGGCTGACGAATAGGCTCCGCTGATTGCCGCTGACGCCGCATCAAACCTGGCATTTTCCCCAACAGGATCCAAATCTGATGTTCTATAACGCGCGTCCAGACGCCCGACAATTTCGCCGCTATCGCGCAGCAGTTCTTTAGCAAACCGCCCGGTTAAAATTCGCAGGTTTGCACGCTTAATATATGTCTCTTCTATGCCGGTATATTTAGCCAATTTACCTGCAATATGGTTAAAATCCTCAGCCGAAAGAGACGATCCCTTGAACAAGGCTGGCAGATATTCCTCCATCGTAAACATTCTAACTTCAGCCATAAAGTTATCCAACTCACTGGGCTGGTTTTCAAGTTTACCGTGATAACGAGCGGTTGCCGCAAGACTGGGTAAATAGGTCACATGGGCAATCAAATTATCATGGACAGGTGTGCTGCCCGTATAATCCATCGCCTGGGATATCATAATCACACCGTTAATACGCATTGGTTCAGAGCCGCCCTGCAAGTAGGGAAGCATTGCAGCTGCTCGGGTTGTACCGAAGCTCTCCCCGGCGATGAATTTAGGCGCATTCCAGCGCCCATTTGCCCGCACCCACTCCCGAACAATCTGCGCGACCGAGCGCGCATCTTCTTCCAGACCGTATACGTCCTCGGCTTTACCGTCTCCCGCCAACCGGCTAAAGCCAGTGCCTATGGGGTCGATAAACACCAAATCCGTTATATCCAGAAGCGCCAGTGGATTGTCCTCAATTTGGTAGGGCGCAAGGCCCGCGTCCCCCGCGTCACTGGGCACACGCACCCGCTTGGGGCCCATAAGGCCCATGTGCAACCATATTGAGGCTGATCCCGGCCCGCCATTAAAGACAAAGGTGACCGGGCGTAGCGGCCCTGCATCGTCGGCAATATACGAGGTCGTTACCGCCTCGCCGTATACCGCGCCGTCGCCTCGTTTCAATAAATGATTGCCAACAACAGCCTTATAACTCAGAGTTTTTCCACCGAACTTACCCTTGTGATCCGAGGCGATTTGAAAAGCATCCGGCACCGGCAGTGTTGTATCCTCGTCATCTGCCTCTATAGCGAATGAACCTGACAAAAGCACGGCGATCCATACGTATTTAACGATTGATTTTTTCATGATTGCTCTTGGCCCCTAAACAACTTTCAATATTTCCAGATACTCTACCGGCGAATTTTTGCATGCACAATCCCGAGGAATGAAAACCGGCAACGATTTCCTGCCTCTTCCCCAGCAAAAAACAGGACGTTTTGACTTGGGAAAACCCTACTTCACATGCTGCGCAAATACAGCACAGAATGATCCATCAAGGCTTAATATGAGTGCTTAAAAAATCCAATGATGCCTGGAACAACTGCTTGCGGTGCTGTTCTTGCAGAACAAAATGTGACCCGCCTTCCAGCCACAATGTGCTGTGATTTTTTTTGTATTTCTTGAGCACTTTTTCCATGCGCCGACCATGTTCAGGCGTAACGCGGATGTCGGCTGTACCGTGAACCAATAGAATTGGAATTCCAACCTGTTTGGCAAGATATGCCGGGGACTGTTTATTCAGCATTTTTGACTTGGTCCCGCCGACTGTTCGGTACATTAGTGCTTTATGTTCTGCTCGCGAGGATGAAATCATGTTCAGCCAAAGCGACAAATCGCTCACCGGCGCAATGGACACGGCACATTTAAAAACACCCGGCGATCGGATAGCTGCCATCAACGCGGCGTATCCACCGTAAGATGCCCCAACCATGCAAAGGCGATCTTTATCCGCATACCCTTGCGCAACCAGCCATTCGGCCCCGTCGGTCAGGTCATTCTGCATCGCTTGGCCCCACTCCCCGTAACCTTGAACCTCAAAAGCATCTCCGTATCCGGTAGACCCGCGGTAATTTGGCTGCAATATTCCGTATCCCCGATTAGCGAAATATTGCGCCCAGTTGTCGTAGGTTTTCATATCCCTTACCCATGGGCCGCCGTGGGGCATGACGATCATGGGAAGCTTTTGGTCATCCAAGCGACCAACAGGAAGGGTTAAGTAAGCTGGAATTTCCAGTCCATCTCTGCTGAAATAGGATACTTTTTTAACTTCCGAGAACTCATCCGGTCTTTTTCCCGCCCGCACATCGAGCAAATGCTTCAGTTTGCCTGACCCGCCGTCGTATAAAAACAACTGCCCTGGCGCGCTGGCAGACCCCTTATGAATTAGCCAGCGTTTACCAGTATCGCTATAGTCCAATGTATAAAATTCATCGGTTCCCAGCGCAGTTTCCAGCTTCCGCAAGTGCTCCCGGTAATCATCATCAAAAACTTTAACCTGCGGCGTGTCGTCAACATAGGTGGCACCAAGAATTGCCTTGCCCCCGTCAGCCATTACCAAAGTGCCGGCGTCATACTTCGGATGCTCAAATATTTTTTCCCGGATGGCCCGCCGTTTCATATCGAAGCGATAAATGACACTGCGCCCTTTACCGATCGACGAGCGGACATAGAGGTTATTGCCGTCATCCGAATAACCAATGACGCCGAACCTGCCGTTTTTAAACAACGCATGGTCCGAAAGCGATTCCCAGGGCTCTATTGCCGAAGAACGCACCTTGACCTCAAGCTGTTTATCTCCCCAGCCGCTTGCCAACCTGAGCTCGCTATTACGGTCTACCGACCAATAAACATACGGTTTTTCCGGCGGTGCGATTTCCATCGCTTCTCCAGAATGGACATTAACTTTATAGACGCCCGGATAATCCCCACCCTCCGGTGCGTAGGCAATCATAAAATGATCAGGGTCGCCCGGAAGCCGGTGTAAAAAATCATCGGAACCATTTGCAAGACCGATTGACAACGGAAAGGACATAAGCCGACGCAGTTCACCGGTTACCACATTGGCCACAAACAGAACCCTTGTAAGGCCAGTAGGTTTTGATGATTTACCTTTTTTTTTGGCCGATCCTCGATATTTGCCGGATAAAATAATTGAGTCAGCGCTGATATCGGTAACACTGATCACCAGTGCGGTGTCGTTCAGCCAAACCTGCCAATTAAACAGCGATGCCGGCAGATCAAACATTGTGGCGACTGATTGTTCTTGTTCTTCAAGGTCGCCTTCCTCAAGCCCACGGACAACACTTTGCGGGTGTCCATCCCTCATACGCCAAATCGCGTAATGCTTTCCGCTAGGAGACAGCGAGGCATCCATATATTGATCTGCCTGGCCAAAATAGGTCAGTGCGTCAGCATTGGAATAGTCCTCTGAGGCCCATGAAACTAAAGAACTGCCTGCCCATAAGGCAAGCGACGCAAACCCCATAATAAAACGCCGCCTCATTCACTTATCTCCAGCGGGAGAGGTTTGCTCATCGGCTTGCGCCGCACCATTAGCAGTTTCTACCGCGGTCATCACCACACCCTTACCAATATTGTCACCGAGGAATTTTTCGAGCTTTCTAAAAAATTTGGTTCGGCTCTTGGGAGTATTCAAACCATGAGCATCGTCTTCGCTCTTAATTGTTTCAAACGACTTGCCAGCTTTTTTCAATGCTTTCTCGAACTTTTCAAATTCCTTCAAGGGAACATATCTATCCTTTGCACCGTGGAACATCAGCAAAGGACGTTTGAGTTTCTTGACCAACTTAATCGGTGAGGCGGCGGCCAGTTCTTTACTCTTTCTGTCGCCGCTTATCAGTTTAGCAGCATTCTTGCCGGAGCTTTTCTTCACATCCTTGATGCGTTTTGCCAAATCGGTAATAGGCGCGATTGCAACAGCGCATTTAAAACGGTCAGGAGATTTCATAACACCCAGCAAAGCAGCATAACTGCTGTATCCGGCTTGCCCCATAATACAGACCCGCTCAGCGTCCACCATTCCCTCATCAACAAGATAATCAACAGCGTCTTCCAGATCGGTCTGCATGGCAGCGCCCCACTCGCCGTGACCCATGCTCTGATATTGATACGAATAACCGCTAGATCCGCGGAAATTTGGTTGCAGCACAAGATAACCTCGGCTCGCGAGGAATTGAACGATATTGTCATAGTCTATAGCAGAACGCGCGTGCGGCCCGCCGTGCGGCAACACAACCATCGGCAAATTCTTGGCGGCTATTTTTTTGGGGACGGTCAGATAAGCCGGTATTTCCAGGCCATCCCGAGCAAAATAATCAATACGCTTCGTCGGTGACATCAATGATGGATTTATTTTCCGGTTCATCTCGCTCAACACTTCCATGCGCAACTTACCTTTGGTATCAAGCCGGTACAGGGCTCCGGGATACCGATCGCTCAGTGAATAAAGCAAATAATATCGGTCATCATCCGTATGATCGAGAATATGGTTACTGCGACCAGGCAAAGCGTTATCAATTGAAAGCATTAGCTTTTTATGACCGTCATCAAAAAACTGTCGCTCCAACCGATCCCGTGTAAAAGTTACCGCCAGCAGCTTTTTTCGACTGTTAGATACTTCAATTCCGCGGGCGTCGACTTCGGCATGCTCAAAAATTTTCTCTGATAATTTTCCTGTTGTCAGATCAAAGCGGTAAATGGCGAAACGCCCGTTTGCCACCGCTGACCGTACAAACATAGTATTGCCGTCATAGTCAAAAGCCAACGGTATAAAGCGCCCACTTTCGAAGGTTTCATTATCATGCAAATCGGACCATTCGTTAACGCCAGCTGACCTTGCTATCAACTTCAAACGATCATCATCATAGCCGATGCCCAGCCTGGCTGTGCCCTTATGATCAACCATCCAGCCGCTAATTCCGGCACGGCCCGGCATTATCAGCTCGGTTTCGCCAGTATAAATATCCAGTTTGGAAAGGCCTGGGTCGTCCTTGCCCTCTCCCTCTGTCATAACCAGAATGTTATCTGGGTCGTTCGGCAACATGCTCACGATCAGCTCGTCGACGCGCCACATGCTTTTCGTCATATGGGAGACATGAAGTCTTTCCATATTTTCACCGCTGCGATCAACTGCAATCAGCATATTAAAACGATACCAACGCCAGTTCCTGTCCAGTTTCCAGGTTTCCGTCTCGAGCACAATTCGATCATTGCTGGCCCAGTAAGCGCCGGCGAACATGCTGCGTGCAACGCTATCGACAAAATGAGCTTCGCCGTCACCTGCTTCAGTGGAAAATACACGGATTTGAACTTGATCGATAGCCGGAGAAACCGTCAGAAAATGTTTACCGTCGGGGGAAAGGGATGCCGTGGTAATGCCAGGGTCACGGGCGAAGTCACGGGGCGGAATAAGGTTGGGGGAATCGTATTGCGGATATTGCATTTCGGCGGCGCCGCCGATTTCATCCTGATCTTCATCACTAGCCGTGACGAGCGGCGGTTGAAGAAACAACAACGCGCCGCACAAAATTGCGCGCCCAAAGTTAGAAAAATTCATAATGACCCCCAAAACACGTTTACCCTGATAGGCCAGCTTATTGTGGCCAGTACTTTATATTCAAGAGAAAAACGAAATTAGTTATTACTAACGCATACGACTTGCTGGGAGAATGTGTGGTGGGCCCGGAGGGACTCGAACCCCCGACCAATCCGTTATGAGCGGACCGCTCTAACCAGCTGAGCTACAGGCCCTCACCACGGCGGTGTAGGTAGCAAATGATTGCACAGCTGGATAGCCCCAAAATACCGTTAGTGATCAAATAGTGGCCAAATAGTAATAGGAAGCACCAATAACTGACAATCAGAGGGCGTCAATTTCATCGCTAAGGCGTGCACCACGGTCAGTGGCAATGCGTTCCAAGGTCTCAACCCGCTTCTTAAGGTCTTTGATTACCGTAGCAGTTTCTTTGTCGGTTCCGGCCTGCTGTTGCTTCTTCATTGCCAGTTGATTTTTTTGCCGCCGCTCCACGTAAGCAAACGAAAACACCACAACAACAATTAACAGCGCAAGAAGTTTACCATCCATCTGTCTATATCCCCGGTTTATTGCTCTTACTTCTGATATTGGGAGGCCTGCGATGAATTTCAATGTTGGTACAATGCCTGACCATAAATGCGGCGGTGGCGCATAAGCATTTCTTAACAAATAAAGCTCTATGATGCGACCTGACGGGCATGGCGACTCGTTACGGGTACGTCACGGGAATACAAATCCAGACTAAGCGATAATGTTTGAAAGCATTTTATGGTTAGGGCGGCTTCTTTATTAAACCGGTTCGGCTTCAATCCAAAATCAATTGGATTTGGCGCATTATTGGCGATTGGGCTGCGCATAAGCCTCATTATTGTAATTCTTTCAGTTGCGGGTTTTTTTGTTGTCCAGCAACTGTTGGAAGACCGGGTTGTTTCCAAACTTGAACTGGCTGCCAAATCCCGTGCATTTGAAGAAGGCGAGCTGTTCCGCCATTTGGAGCTTGCTCATAATAGTTCAGCGCGCACGCTGTCAAAACTTCTGTCTTTAGGGCCGCAAACTGCCATTTCCTTCAATGACCTGTTTCGCGACAATGGTGACAACACCTTCCGCACGCACGACAACCTATATGACGGTACGCTCCTGACCTCTAACCTGTATGTGGACAGCACTGCAGGAATTATCCCCAATGCTGATCAAATATCCGAGAAAGAAAAAAACCTGCTAACCGCAGCTCTGCAGGTTGCTGTGCAGGTGGGGAATTCCTATTACCCCGAATTTCAGAGCTACTATTTTTTCACCCCTAAAAGTCAGCTGGTCATCCGTGCGCCGGACAGGGACGACGACCTTTTATATTATCGCAGGGATAGTCCTGCCAATTTCAGCCTCGCCGATATGGAGCTGCTTGAAATTACTGCTCCTGATCAAAACCCACAGCGCGAATTTCGCTGTACCGGCCTACAAGCAATTGCTTCTGACCCCACGGGCAGATCATGGACTACAGGTTGCCATTTGCCATTTTATGTAAACGGCCAACATGTAGGGGCGTTTGGCAGTAGTATCCTGCTCAATAAATTGCTCTCAAAGACCCTGGCATCGCCGTTACCGGGTAGCGAGGCCATGATCATTTCTTCAGACGGTAAATTGGTTGCCCACCGCCGGCTGACAAAAAGCGGCACCGATACCAAGCAACACCTGGATATTTTAAAGTCCGAGAACCATGATGTTATCGCCATATACCGTGATATTCAGAGAAAAACCGGAAAAAACCTATGGGTTTCATTTGTTGATGAAATTGACAGCTATGTGGCGGTTGGTTTGATCGAAGGGCTAAATGCCTACTTCGTCATTTCCTATCCGCAAGACCTTATCGCCGCAGAAGCCAGCGAAGCTGCCGTTACCATTTTGGAACTGGGCATGATTGCTTTGGTGCTGGCGCTATTCACTCTTGCGCGTACACTAGGACGCACTGTAACCGAACCGCTTGACCAATTAACGCAGCGTACCAAACAACTCGCCTTGGGCAAATTTGATGTCAATGCGGTTGCACATGACACAAATTCTAACGGCGAAATCAGCGCACTCGCCGCATCAACGGAAAAAATGGCTGGCGAGTTATCGCAAATCGTTCAAAATCTGGAAAAAACTGTCGACGACCGCACTTCGGATTTGGCCAAAGCCCGCGATGAAGCTGAACGTGCTAGTGCTGCAAAAACCGACTTTCTTGCCAATATGAGCCACGAAATCCGAACGCCGCTCACCGGTATAATCGGCATGTTGGAATTGCTTGAACAGGAAAAACTATCCAGCTCAGCCGGCTCTCATCTTTCCATGGCGCAGAAATCATCCCGACTTTTACTCAGTCTCGTGAATGACATTCTGGACATCTCGAGATTGGAAGCCGGTAAAATAAGTGTGCATTTATCAAATGTTGACATCAAGTCAGCGGTGCAGGACACCGTTGACAGTCTTGCGTTGCTTGCAAAACAAAAAAAACTGTCAATTGAAGTAATCGATCAGATCAACACTCCGCTTTGGTTGTTGACCGATTTGAAAATCATTCGCCAAATCCTGATTAATTTGATTGGAAACGCCATCAAATTCACTGTCAAAGGCGGCGTAACTGTAAAGTTAAACAGCAGCACCATCGACGACGAAACAGAATGCTTTACACTAACCGTCACCGACACTGGCCCTGGTCTATCTGCGGCCCAAACCAAAACGCTTTTCAACCGTTTTGAACAAATTGACAATGCAGCATATAGCGGAAAAACCGGAACCGGATTGGGGCTGTCAATCGTTAAAGAATTGGTCGAGCTGATGGGTGGAACGATTGACTGCAAGAGCAAACAAAAACGCGGTTCCAGTTTTTCAGTCGCTATTCCAGCAAAAAAAGGCCAGATTCCTAACCTCGCGACGACACCAGGGATGCGCCTCCCCAATCACGCTTTGCTCAACGGTGTTCGACTGCTTGCGGTCGATGACAATGCTGTAAACCGCATTATCATCAGCCATTTGTGCATGCGATTGGGCGCATCTATAAAAATGATGGAAAGCGGTGAAGAGATGTTGGAGCATCTGTCCAATACAAGTAATGCCGAGGCTTACGATGCGTTATTATTGGACGTAAATATGCCAGGCATCAGTGGCATCGAAACTCTTACACAGATCCGAAAACTGCCAAATAGTGCTGCCGATTTACCTGCCATCGCACTTACGGCAGATGCTATTGATGGCACAGAAAAACGCCTGCGGCAGGCTGGCATGGACGGATATGTTAGCAAGCCCATTTCATCAGACTTATTGACGACGGCCATACGCGGCGTGGTTCGAGCAATGGAACAAGCTGAATGACGGGCTTTCAACGCATTGCGGCTATACAAAAACCGACATCCATGGGTGTTCTTTTTTTGTTTATGGTTATAACCACCTTCTATGCGCCGGTTCAGGCTCAATCCGACCCATTGATGATCACCAATTTCAGGTACCTCGATACATACAGCAAAACCATGGTCTCTGCCGCTAGTATGATCATTGAGGACGGAAAGATCGCGGCAATAGATGACCCGGCATATAGCTGTGTTGGCTGCCAAACCATCGATCTCGCCGGCGGCTATATGGTGCCGGGCCTCATCGACTTACACCAACATTTGGGGACTGGAGGCTTTGCCCGGCAGTCCACCAGAGACCGGATGGTGTTGTTTCACAATAATTTATACTGGGGCATCACCACAGCTTTTAACCCCAGTTTGCCGAAAGACGTCCTGTCATCTCTGCGCGCTGCAATTAGCAAAAACCCGGAGCATTATCCGCGCTTTTTAACAGCTGGCCGCACCATTGGCCCGCGAGAGGGATGGGGTGACCTTAAAACCGCAACCGTTGGCGGCTTGAAGGCCGCAATTAACGCCCAGCTAAATTCCGGCGCAGCAGTTATAAAATTATCCTATGATGATAAAGCGTGGCTTTCCGGGGCACCGCTACCTGTTTTTTCAGAGGGTGCTCTCGCAACGGCGATTGATTATGCGCACAAACGAGAACGCCGCGTGTTTGTACACACGACCCAGGTGTCAATGGCAAAAAAAGCCATTCTGGCGGGCGCCGACGGCATCACCACCGGGCTCATATCTGGCAAGATAGACGCCAATTTGGTCAGTATGATGAAAAGCCGGCGTATCGTTTACATTGCAACATTATCTGCCTTCGCGGCGATTGCCGACAATGCCGCCTCAGCAAAACGGCAGCTGGCGTTTGACCCCAACCGGGTCAACAAAAGTGCTTTGTACCAAAGCATTGGCTCTCCAATAATGAAACAAAATTGGCTGGATTGGTGGCCCTATTCTACGCTGGTTCCTACCAAGCTTGCTACCCTGGCTGACAATACGAAAAAACTGATCAATGCGGGGGTCACCGTAGGCATGGGGACCGACGCGGGCACGCCCGGTGTTATTTTCGGCGCGTCAATGCTTGATGAAATGCAACGTCATGTCGACATTGGCTTGTCACCGCTGGACGCCGTTGTAATGGCAACCCACGCTAATGCTCGTATTCTGTATCTCAATCAAATTACCGGAACCATTGAGGTAGGCAAAGCGGCTGACCTCGTGCTTATGTCCGGCGACCCTTCTAAATCAATCGATGCTTTCAAAACAATCAAATACACCGTACGCGGCGGTCGATTGTTTGACCGACGGGATTTCTAGCGCCTCATTCTTCTCGTAAACTGTCAGGTTAGTTGGCACGTTGCGCTGATCGTAAGTTCAACCGCCATTTTTTGAAATCTATCGCAAAGGGTTGCTGGCCCAACAGGTCCATACCCAATATTATTGCGGGCACATCACGCGCGCCCAGCATCGTAAACACAGGCAAGTCCGACACAACCAGACGCATGTTAATTCGCTCAAAGTCACCAATTTTGAAACTTGGAACTCTGAGCGCGGTAAAAACCATCTCTTTGCCGCGCGACATGCTGGCGGTGATTGTCTCTCGGCGAACGCCGGTTGAAGACCGGCTTATCGCTTCCGAACCCGCAGTATTGATCACCGTATCTGAAGCCCCGGTGTCAACAATCACCGGAATATCAAGCCCGCCGATATTAATTTCCAGCGCCAACGAACCGTAAGCCACAGGCCGTCCTTGAATGGTTATCCAATCATCACCTGACGGCCCCGCCAGTGTTAAGTCTGCCTCACCCGCTTGCATATCTATATGAAGTGTCAACCCCGCCAACATATCAACCCCGATAAGCCCTTTTGCATCAGAGCCAATGATATCGGGCAAGGCCACTGTCTCACTTACTTGTAAAGTACGCCCTAATACGAAAAAGTCAGTCACAGGATATACCAGCACCCGTTGGTAGCCCGTTGCTGTCATAATGCGCTTGGATTGGTTCGGCAGCGCCTGCAGGCCAATCATCGCGGTTAAACCGCGATAAATAATACTTTTGCTGGCCCCGGTATCAATGATGAAAGGCATCGGCCCGACACCGTTTACAACAGTGCCCACCATCGGGCGGTCAAAAGCGTCCGGTAAAATCAGGTGAGGCTCTTGATTTCCGGCGTATGCGGTCCTGCCAAGGGCAATGGCTAATAGCAAAAAAAAGGACAGCCTCGAAAGACTGCCCCGCTTTTCATATTTGTGTTCTCGCAAAACCCTGGTCGCAGACTATGTGTCCAAGAAGCTGCGCAGCTGACGCGACCGGCTAGGATGCTTAAGCTTCCGCAGCGCCTTCGCCTCAATTTGGCGAATTCGCTCCCGCGTAACCGAGAATTGCTGACCAACTTCTTCCAAAGTATGGTCAGTATTCATGCCGATGCCGAAACGCATACGCAAAACCCTTTCCTCACGAGGTGTCAGTGAGGCCAAAACCCGTGTTGTGGTTTCGCGCAGGTTAGACTGAATTGCAGCGTCCACCGGCAGAATTGCATTTTTGTCTTCAATGAAATCACCCAGGTGGCTGTCTTCCTCGTCGCCAATTGGTGTCTCAAGGCTGATCGGCTCTTTGGCGATCTTCATCACCTTACGCACTTTCTCAAGTGGCATAGACAGGCGTTCAGCCAACTCCTCAGGGGTCGCTTCGCGGCCAATTTCATGCAGCATCTGACGGCCGGTTCGAACCAACTTGTTGATGGTTTCAATCATATGCACCGGAATACGAATGGTGCGCGCCTGATCCGCAATAGAGCGCGTGATCGCCTGCCTGATCCACCATGTGGCATAGGTAGAGAATTTATAGCCACGGCGATATTCAAACTTATCCACCGCTTTCATCAGGCCAATATTACCTTCCTGAATAAGATCAAGGAACTGAAGCCCACGATTAGTATATTTTTTAGCGATTGAAATCACCAAGCGCAGGTTGGCTTCCACCATTTCCTTCTTGGCAATGCGAGCTTCTTTCTCGCCTTTTTGCACGGTGCGCACAATAACCCGAAACTCGTTCACATGAAGCCCGGAACGATTAACAAGCTCGCTAACCTGATCGCGAATATTAACAATGGCAGTACGCTCGGCCGCTACAAATGAAGACCAGCCGCGAGCTTTCAACTTGCTCACGCGGTCAATCCAGTCGTCTTCAAGTTCGTTACCCTGAAATTCGTCAAGAAACGAAAGCCGACTGACTTTGTGAGATTCCGCAAGCCGCAACAAGCGGCCAGACAGCGTCATTAAACGCTTATTCAGCCCGTACAGTTCATCAACAAGCTCTTCAATCCGCAGGTTGTTGAACTTCACGGAATTGAGGAAGTCGATCAACTCATCACCCAACTTCTTGAAACGTCGTTCCTGCGCCGTTGACAGGGTTTCGCTTTGAACCGCTGCGGCTAACCGCATGTCCTGCAATTTGGTATATTTTTTATAGGTCGAGGCGATTTTCTGGAATTTTTCGATGGTCTCGGGTTTCAGGTGTTCTTCCATCGCAGACAAAGACATCGCAACTTCATCGTCATAATCGTCATCGTCAACTGCCTCTGTTTTTGCAGCTTCCCCGCCTTCGGCTGTCGCATCGCCTTCAATTGCGGCAGCTTCGCCTTCTGGGGCCGTAGCAGCTTCGCTGTTGTCGTTGTCCGCAGCCGAATCCGCAGATGGCTCAGTAGCTGCAGCAGGTTCAGCAGTCACTGTGGAATCGGCAGTAGCAGCGGGTTCAGCAATCGACGCAGTCGCTCCTTCAACTTTTTCAACGCCGCTTTCGACACTGTTTTCACTAGGCCCGGCTTTGCCTTCAGCTTGCGCAAGCACGTCGCCGGCATTCTCGTCTTTCAATTCCTCGGCAGTCGGCTGCTTGCCGATGGTGGCCTCGAGATCGATGATGTCGCGCAGCAACATTTCCTCATTCTCAAGGCGCTTTGCCCACTCGGTGATCGCCTTAAAGGTCAACGGGCTAATGCACAAACCAGTGATCATAGTTGCGCGGCCAGCTTCAATTCGTTTTGCAATTGCTATCTCGCCTTCACGCGACAGCAACTCCACTGAGCCCATTTCGCGCAGATACATCCGAACCGGATCATCGGTGCGATCATTGGCCTCTTTTTTATCAGTGGTTTTGAATTCTTCTTTTTCAGCTTCTTTGGCCGGTTCTTCGGCCTCATCGGGCTCTTCATCGCTTTCAACCACATTGATGCCCATCTCGGACAGCATGGTCATAACGTCTTCGATCTTCTCGGAAGACATTTCTTCGGTGGGCAACGCCGCGTTGACTTCATCATAGCTGATGTAGCCGCGGTCTTTTGCCTTTGCGATCATTTTTTTGACAGCTGCTTCTGTCAAATCTAGACGAGGTCCATCTGACGAATCTTCGCCCTCGGGCCGGTTGTCTTCTTCCTGAGTCGCTTTGGTTGCCATGTAATTTTTACTCCAGAACTGCGCGAATCGCAGTAATAGCACATTAAATAAAAGAAAACCTGCCTGATTCGAGACGATATCCGTCTTTATCTGCTTCTTTTTCCTCGAGCGCCCTGAATGCAGCTTGTGCTGCAACAAAACGCTCATGATTCTCATCCGTCATCTCAGCGGCATACTCCGCTTCGGCCTGGCGGTAGGCCGCCCGCGCCGCGGTAATATGCTGATACCGCGACATTAAATGCTCAAACCCGGTCAGCGCATCCGATAATGCAGCCTCTGGCCAAGCGAACCAATCGCCCTTCAGCGCTCCGTCCGCCGCTATTTTTCGCACTGTATCCATGTGTCCGGCTGCCTCTAGATGGGCATGCACTGCCTCGCGGTCAAGGGTGTCGCCGAACGCGGCTTTCTCTACAAGGGCTTTGCATACTCCGTCAAGCCCCGGAACGGTAAATTCAAGACTTGCAACTTCTTCTTCGTAGCGAACCAAAATCTCAGGGTGGCTAGCCAGCGTAAACACCAATAGCTTTTCGATCACGTCGGTTACTGCCAAGCCGCCACTGCCGCGCCCTAGCCGCGTTTTAGACAACAACCCAGTCGCAGGCGCCGGTCGTTTTTTCCCACCCGGCGAATAGGGTTGATTGCGTCCGTAATTCCCGCGTTGGTTTTGTTGGCCTCGTTGGTTGTTGGGTCGAAACTGCTGAAACAGCCGTTCACGAAATTCGCGCTGGTACAACCCTTTGACATTTTCGTCCTGAATTTCAGCCAACCGACCAAATATCTTTTTCTCCAGCCCTGCACGGCGCTCGGGCGTATCAGCTAGCACTCCCGTGGTCAGGTTGGACCACAGCACCGAAACCAGCGGGTCGGCTTTATCAATCAGAGCTTCAATCGCACCCCTGCCTTCGCGCTGCACTAGGCTGTCCGGGTCGTCTCCTTCTGGCATCATCAAAAAGCGTAGTGATTTCCCCGGCCGTAGCATTGCAAGCGCACGCTCAACCGCGCGGCCGGCAGCTCGCTGGCCTGCGTTGTCGCCGTCGAACGATAGAATCGGCTCATCAGCCATCTGCCACAGGTGCGATATCTGTTCCTCGGTCAGCGCGGTACCAAGCGGTGCTACCGCATAATCAATGCCCGCCTGCGCCAGCGCGATCACATCCATATAGCCTTCAACCACCATCACCTGTCCGGCGTCATAGCTGGCAGCGCGGGCATTAGCCCAGTTATAAAGGGTCGCCCCTTTGTGAAACAGAGTGGTTTCCGGGCTGTTCAGATATTTGGCTTTGGCATCTTTGGAAAGCGCGCGCCCACCAAAGGCGATCACCCGGCCCTGCCTGTCAGTGATCGGGAACATCAACCGGTCCCGGAAGCGGTCATAACTTGTGCCGCCGCCCTCGGGTTTGATCAGCATGCCGGTCTCGATTAGCTGGTCTTCGCCGATATCGCGCGCCATCATCGCGTCTTTGAGCGCACTTCTGGACGCGGGCGCAAAGCCCATGCCGAAACGCTCCAGCGTCTGGTCAGTTAGGCCGCGCCGTTTGATATAGTCATACGCACGAGAGCCGACCTGTGCCTTTAGCTGTGTTTGGTACCAGCCGCTAACTGCCTCCATCACTTCAGCAAGGCTGGCGCGTTCCTTCTGGCGTTCAATTTCCTCGCGCGACGGTTTAGGCACGTCCATGCCCACTTCACCTGCCAACACTTCAACGGCTTCAGGGAAGGTCATGCCTTGGGTTTTCATGATGAAGTCAAGCACACTACCGTGCTCGCCGCAGCCGAAGCAGTGGTAAAAACCTTTTTGGTCATTAACGGTGAAAGACGGCGTTTTCTCGCTGTGGAATGGACACAGGCCGGTGCTCTCGCGGCCGCGCCTGATAAGTTTCACTTGCCGTCCAACTACGTCAGACAGGGTGAAGCGATGCTTCAATTCATCTAAAAATTGCGGGCTTAACGCCATGAATTAGGAAAACCTTGTGCCCAAAGAGAATCAGTCATGAATAATAATCCATTTCTGTGCGGAATCGACTCAAAAGCGGTAATTCAATTGTTTATTAAATCTAGCTAAACCAGTCCGGGTGTTTTTTGCGCATATCTGCCGCCTCCCATTGAACCCATTCGATGAATAGCCGTACTTTTTCAGGCGGGTCTTTCTCGGTGGTTTCAATATAATACTCAAAGCCGGTTAATAACGGTTTGCCGCAAATATAGTTCAGGCGCCCGGAGTAAACGGAGTCGGCAGCGATGACAGGTGGTGCCAGTGCAATGCCGCCGCCAGCGATAGCCGCCTGAACCAATAGCCCTGAATGGCTATAGCCTGTCGCGATTTCAGGGTGCTGAATATCAAGGCCGTTTAGCTTAAACCATTCGTTCCACAGCTTAGCGTTCAAATGCACCAGCAATCGGTGCTGCACCGCGTCTGCACTTTCAATCGGCTTACCGTCTGCTATCGACGGCGCATAGAGGGGTAAAAACGTTTCCGGTAGCAAAACTATTGCGCCCGCTGGAGCCGTGCCGACCCGGATTGCCAGATCAATATCTTCGGTTCTCAGATCTAGTATTTGATCAGCAGCATCAATGCGAACATCAATCTCCGGGTGCTTCATGCTAAAACTAGGCAGCCGAGGAATAAGCCAGTGGATGGAAAATGACTGGTATGTGGTCAGCCGCAGGATATGCGGATCATTCTTGCGGCTAAGGTCAGTTACCGTCGCTTCTATTTCCTCTATTGACGCTCGCACTGTTTTCGCCAAAGCCCTGCCTGCTGCCGTAAGCGAAATTTCACGCGGCTTGCGTGCAAATAAAACCAGCCCAAGCTGCTGCTCCAGTGCCTTTACCTGCTGGCTAACCGCAGACTGAGTTCGCCCCAATTCTTTGGCGGCCAGTGTAAGGCTACCGTGGCGGGCAGCCGCATCGAATGCCAGCATCCCCGAAAATGTACGCAGCTTGTGCATAAGCACATTCCTTAATTTATCTAAGTCTCAGACCTAACATTACGAATTTGTAATGTCACTGTAAACTCAACATATTCAACATAATGGACAAGAAAGGAAACCATTATGGAAAAGAAAAAATTACTCATGAACGACAAACGCAGTTTTTTGGCACGGCTAGCCGTGGCCCTCGCGCCGCAAGACGAACTGGTGGCTTACAGGGCACGCGAAATTATTAAAGATCAGGTGAATTCGGGCGAAAAAGGTGAGGTGCCGACCGCTATACCCGAGCAGTCTGCACGGTTTCTCGGCTTTATTTAAGCGATGGCAGCTTCAGATATCCAAAGCACAAACAATCGAAATTTACGCCACCGGTAGGTGTCTACTCAGCAAGCATGCGCTCGAATTCCAGTGAAAAATTGTAGACATCGCCCGGCCAGCGTGCAGACAAATAATTTCTGTCCCTAACACAAAAGCCGCGGGATAGTTTTGATGGCATATCCCTGCCCAAGGGGCTTGGGCCTTGCTCAAACTGGCTGGGGTCGGCAAGTGCCGCCGTCACTTCATCTTCCACGGTTAAATCGGGATAAGTTAAATAATAGTCCTTTAGCCACAGCCGGGTCATGTTAAAGGCCAGCATTTCCTGAGACTTCAAAAGCGACGTGGTGCGGTAACCATGCAAAACTGACTTACCAGTTTTCGGGTATTTACTGCGCGCAGCAGCAACCACACCGTGGCATATGGCTGCAACAGGTTTGTTACTGGTAAAAAATTCTGCGATGGCTTCCTGGAGAACCGTTGATTCCAGAAAATCCTTCACCCGCTTGTCATGCCCTCCAGGCAGAAGAAGCGCGTCAAATTCGTCGGCTCGAATATCCGCATATTTAACGGGTTGATTGAAAGACCCTGCTTGTATCATTTCGCCGTATGCATCCACTGCATCGCGGCGCGCCTTCAGAACATGTTTCCAAATGCCAAGCCCGTCACCAGAAAGCATAGCCTCATCACCGGTGGAAACATGGCCGTCCGGGGTGGCGAACACTATTTGCATCCCGCCTTCCGTCAGTATTTTCCACGGTATCGCAGTTTCTGTTGGATCAAATCCGTAGGCGGGCAGCGGGCACAATACTCGTTTCACTGGTTAGCCTTTTGTAAAAATTCGGTTGGGCCCGACTGATTGTTAGCTCAGCATACCCTTGATGGTCACGCTGGCTTTGGCGAAATCCATCTGGCCAGCGTATTTGCCTTTCAAGGCAGCCATGCAGCGGCCAATATCCTTGAGACCTTCTGCGCCCAACTCGGCAACAACAGCTTTCGCCGCCGAAACAATCTCATCGTCGCTCATCTGCTTGGGCAAAAATTCCTGAATGATGGTGATTTCTTCGCGCTCGCGCTCCGCCAGTTCGCACCGGCCGCCTTCTTCGTAAGCTTTGATGCTGTCATTGCGCTGCTTTACCATCTTGGACAGGATATCGGTGATAATGGCATCATCGTCGCGCTCATCGGCGTCAGTGCCGCGCATTTCGATGTCTTTTTCTTTGATTGCAGCCAATACCAACCGCACGGTGGATAGCTTGCGCTTTTCTTTGGCGCGCATAGCATCTTTCATTGATGCCGTTAGATCGTCCCTAAGCATATTTTCAACCCCGTTACAACGAGTCGGAAACCCCTATAGTATAGCTAGATGGGTTTCAGAGCAAACAAGAAATTACGTTTTAACTCGTTGTTTTCATTCAATATTTTAATTTTCGGTTTTTCTTGACCCCCCAAGGCCGATTGACTATTGTCCGGTCAATTTGGCCACCGCCAAGCGTGCTTCACGGCCCGGCACCAATAGACACAAATTCAGGCGAATGCAAGGATTTGTGCGGGGTCTAGCAGCAACAAGCGGTTCAGCCATCAGGTAGCTTAAGGATTGTGCTTATGACCGACTCCGAAACGCCGTCCATTCCGCCCAGCGATGATATCACTGCCCTATTGGTTCTGGACGACGGCACTTTGTTTTGGGGATACGGATTCGGGCGCGAAGGAGACACAGTCGGAGAGGTTTGCTTCAACACCTCGATGACCGGCTATCAGGAAATTTTAACTGACCCATCCTACGCTGGCCAAATCATTACCTTTACCTTCCCGCACATCGGTAATGTTGGCACCAACACCCACGATATGGAAAGCCGCACCGCCGCAGCACGGGGTTTGGTGATCCGCGAAGAGATCACCGATCCGGCAAACTTTCGCTCTGAAGGCCACCTAGACAAATGGGCAGCCTCGCAAGGCTTAATCGGAATTTGCGGCATCGATACCCGCAAACTAACCCGCCGTATCCGTGACCGCGGCGCACCGAGCGGCGTGATCGCCTATAATAAAGACAGTAAATTTGATGTGCCTGCCTTGCTGGCAGCAGCAAAAGCGTGGCCCGGCCTCGCGGGCATGGACCTGGCAAAAGACGTTAGCCGCACTGAAAACGAAGCTTGGTCTAGTACCGGATGGGATATAAAGACCGGGTTTGGCACGTTGGCTGCGCCAACAGCCCATGTGGTGGCCGTTGATTACGGCGCAAAAGATAACATCCTGCGTTGTCTCGCCGAGACCGGCGCACGGGTAACAGTTGTGCCCGCCACCGCCAGCTACAAAGAGATCATCGCGCTGAAGCCAGACGGTATCTTCCTTTCAAACGGACCCGGCGACCCCGCCGCAACCGGCGAATATGCCCTGCCTGTGATCAAAGCCCTGATCGACAGCGGCCTGCCCATATTCGGTATTTGCCTTGGCCACCAATTATTGGCACTGGCGTTTGGCGGCAAAACATACAAAATGCACCAAGGCCACCGCGGTGCCAACCACCCGGTGCAAGACCTGCGCTCAGGCAAAGTGGAAATTACCAGCATGAACCATGGTTTTTCCGTGGATGGTGACAGCCTGCCAGACAATGTGAAAATCAGCCATTTATCCCTGTTCGACAAAACAGTGTGCGGCATTGAATGCACCGACAAACCGATTTTCAGCGTACAACAACACCCTGAGGCGAGCCCCGGCCCGCAGGACAGTTTTTACCTGTTCAACCAATTTATGGACATGATCCAGAAATATAAATCAGCCGCCTGACCAAGACCACATAGATCAGGCCGCATAATAAAGGAGACGACAGTGATGAGACTATTGAAAATAGGAGCCGCCGCTGGAGCCCTTTTTGCGGCAACGGCAATTTCAACAACAGCCCACGCAGATGGTTTTTATCTGTCCACCTTCACCGGTCTTGCAATGCAAAACGACCAGGACAACCGGGCAAGCGGCCAAGCATTGAATATCTCGCTAGACAATGGCTTCGTTATTGGCGGCGCAATTGGCTACAAATTGCCGGTTAGCAGTTTCCGGGTTGAGCTGGAGCTTGCCTACCGCGAAAACGACATCACTGCCGGGCAGTTGCTCAGCGACCCAACTGTTGCTTTCAGCGGTGATAACTCGTCGTTGGGCGCATTTGCCAACGTGCTCTATGACTTTGAAGGCCTCCCGTTGTTCACACCCTATATCGGCGTTGGCCTCGGCGTTGGCGGCGTGGAATCAGACGTTGTGCGCACCGCTGCGATCAACGATCTGCGGTTCGGCGGCCCCACCAAAACCGAATTTTTGTATCAAGGCATCGCTGGCGTAACCATTCCGATAAATGACACCTTCGACCTGTTCGCCGAGGGCCGGTATTATGTGGCACCGGGCGTGGACTTTGACCTAATCGACACAGTGCTGAACACCACCACAACCTTCAATAGTTCGTATGAAGTAATCCAGCTGCAGGCAGGCCTGCGGTTTAAGTTTTAGTTACTTCTTTTCTCAAGTATTGCCTGACCGAAAGACACGACCTAAATGCCTAAACGTACCGACATAAAAAGCATCCTCATCATCGGCGCGGGGCCGATTGTTATCGGTCAGGCTTGCGAGTTTGATTATTCCGGCACGCAAGCGTGCAAGGCGCTGCGCGAAGAAGGCTACCGGGTAATTCTCGTTAACAGCAACCCGGCCACCATCATGACCGACCCCGAACTGGCCGATGCCACCTATGTGGAGCCGGTGACACCGGAAGTGGTGGAGAAAATTATCGAGAAAGAACGTCCAGACGCCATCCTGCCGACCATGGGCGGGCAAACTGGGCTGAACACAGCGCTTTCACTAGCGAAAATGGGTGTGCTGGAAAAATACGGCGTACAGATGATCGGCGCGGACCGCGAAGCAATCGACAAAGCAGAAGACCGGCTGTTATTCAAAGACGCTATGACCAAAATCGGGCTGGAAAGCAGCCGCAGCGAAATCGCGACCACTGTTGAAGAAGCACTGGACGCGATGGAGCGCATCGGCCTGCCAATGATTATTCGCCCCAGCTTCACCATGGGCGGCACTGGCGGCGGCGTTGCTTACAATAAAGAAGAATATATCGAGATTGTCACAGGCGGCCTTGATGCCTCCCCCACCACCGAAGTGCTCGTAGAAGAAAGCATTGTTGGCTGGAAAGAATATGAGATGGAAGTTGTGCGCGACAGCGCAGACAATTGCATCATCATCTGTTCGATTGAAAATGTGGACCCTATGGGCGTTCACACCGGCGACAGCATAACCGTTGCCCCTGCCCTGACGCTCTCGGACAAAGAATACCAGATTATGCGCAACGCCTCTATTGCGGTGCTGCGCGAAATCGGTGTGGAGACCGGCGGCTCAAACGTGCAATTTGCCGTTAACCCCGTCGATGGCCGCTTGATTGTGATTGAGATGAACCCTCGGGTTTCCCGTTCTTCTGCATTGGCGTCCAAGGCAACTGGTTTCCCGATTGCCAAGATCGCTGCAAAACTGGCGGTTGGTTACACGCTTGACGAGCTGGACAATGACATCACCGGTGTCACCCCCGCTTCGTTTGAGCCCACAATTGATTATGTGGTTACCAAAATACCGCGCTTTACCTTTGAAAAATTTGCCGGTGCCGACGCACTATTATCATCGGCGATGAAATCTGTCGGTGAAGTGATGGCCATCGGCCGCAATTTCGCTGAAAGCATGCAGAAGGCACTGCGATCAATGGAGACCGGCCTGACCGGCCTGAATGAAATTGAAATCGAGGGTTACGTGCCCGGCAGCGGCGACTTTGGCCCCATTCTCAAAGACCTGGGTTTCCAGCGTCCGGACCGCTTGCTGCGCATCGCACAAGCCCTGCGTGAAGGTGTTCCGTTTGAAGATGTGCGGCGGGTCACAGGCTATGAGCCTTGGTTCATTGACCAGATCGAGAAACTGGTGAATGCCGAACAGGGCGTTAGTGAAAACGGCCTGCCCAGTGATGCAATGGCCCTGCGCAAGCTGAAAATGCTGGGTTTTTCCGACCAACGATTGGCTGAGCTGGCGGGCTTGACCGCAGCAGGCGTGATGCAAGCACGCCACCGGGCCGGCGTGCGTCCCAGTTTCAAGCGTATCGACACCTGCGCGGCTGAGTTTGAGGCCAAAACGCCTTACCTCTATTCCACATACGAAACCTTCGCTGACGGCGAAACCGCGGAATGCGAAGCAAACCCGACGAACCGGGAAAAAATTATCATCCTCGGCGGCGGACCCAACCGTATTGGCCAAGGCATCGAGTTTGACTATTGCTGCTGCCACGCATGCTTTTCACTATCAGAGGCGGGCTTTGAGACCATCATGGTCAATTGCAACCCTGAGACAGTGTCCACCGACTATGACACATCAGACCGCTTGTATTTTGAGCCGTTAACCGCGGAAAACGTGATCGAAATTATCCGAAAAGAGCAGGAAAACGGTACTGTTAAAGGTGTGATTGTACAGTTTGGCGGGCAAACACCGTTGAAGCTCGCGCACGCCCTTGAAGCCGCAGGCATACCTATTCTGGGCACCAGCCCCGATGCCATTGACTTGGCCGAAGACCGTGAACGTTTTCAGGAGCTGGTTGAAGAACTCGGCCTGAAGCAGCCCAACAACGGCCTTGCCCGCAGCCTTGAAGAGGCGCTTAAAGTTGCCGAGCGGGTTGGCTATCCGGTTCTTATTCGCCCATCCTACGTGCTGGGTGGCCGCGCGATGGAAATCGTTCATGACACTGCGGGTCTCAGCAAATATATTGCCGAAGCCGTGCAGGTATCCGGCGATAGCCCGGTGCTGATCGACAGTTTCCTCAAGGACGCAATCGAAGTTGATGTGGACGCCTTGTCGGACGGTGAGACAATCCATATTGCGGGCATTATGGAACATATCGAGGAAGCCGGTGTGCACTCAGGCGATAGCGCCTGCTCAATCCCGCCTTATAGCTTGCCGGTTGGCATCGTGAACGAAGTAAAACGCCAGGCGGTTTCTCTTGCAAAAGCACTCAAGGTTGTTGGCCTGATGAACGTTCAGTTCGCAGTGAAAGACGGCGAGGTATATTTGATCGAAGTGAACCCGCGCGCCAGCCGCACGGTGCCTTTTGTTGCCAAAGCTATCGGTAGCCCAATCGCTGCGATGGCCGCACGCGCCATGGCAGGCGCCAAGCTAAGCGAATTTGACCTTAAGGACCCATTCCCCAACCATGTGGCAGTTAAGGAAGTGGTGATCCCGTGGGCGCGTTTCCCTGGCGTCGATATTCTGCTGGGCCCTGAGATGAAATCAACCGGCGAAGTCATGGGTATCGACACCAGCTTCCCGATCGCTTTTTACAAATCGCAGTTGGCCGCAGGCACGCAGTTGCCCGACAGCGGCAACGTATTCCTGTCGGTAAAAGATAGCGACAAATACGCACTTGTGCCGTTGGCCAAAGACCTTCTGGCCATGGGCTACACGGTGATTGCCACGTCCGGCACGGCAGACTATTTGCGCTCGCTAGGTCTTGATGTGCAAAGCGTATTTAAAGTGAACGAAGGCCAGCGCCCGCATGTCATCGATATAATGAAGAACGGCGACATTGATCTAATGTTCAATACCACCGAGGGCAAACAGGCGATTTTGGACAGTTACGAGCTCAGGAACACGGCCCTGACGATGAAATTGCCTTATTACACGACAATGGCGGCGTCTAAGGCGACCGTACAGGCGCTAAAAGCACTCAAGTCAGGCGAGTTAAAAGTTAAACGATTGCAAGACTATAACACTTAAGACCAAGGCGCGAAATACTGGACAACATTTGTTGCCCTTACGAAACGCAAAAGGATTGCTTTAAAACTACCCACAGGCTCTTTTCACAATCATATTTGTTGCACAGCATCGCACGGCCACATAGGTGTTCACTCGCTTGGCAAGATGGTTGCTTTGCCAAAAAACAAGGGCCAACCATATAGTTAGCATATGTGTGAGACACGGGCTTGATTTTATGCCCACAGTTCGCTACATAATAGGTATGGATGCGCCGACCCGGCTGGGTCGGCGCTCCTGTTTTTATGAGGGGCATGCAAAAATACCGCCTGCCCAAAAAAGTAATAAATAACCCTGGACGGGACCAATGAACGAAAAAGTACCCATGCTTGAAGAAGGCTACCGACGCCTTGAAGCAGAATTGAAAAATTTAAAATCTGTCGAACGCCAAGCTGTCGTGCTGGCGATTGAAGAAGCGCGCGCCCACGGCGACTTGTCTGAAAACGCTGAGTATCACGCCGCAAAAGAGAAGCAAGGCCACATTGAAGGCCGCATTATGGAGCTTGAAGGCAAAGTTTCACGGGCTGATATTATTGACCCTACGACCCTGTCCGGTGATAGAGTGGTATTTGGCGCCACCGTGACCATGCTTGATGAGAACGACGAAAAAGTCATCTACCAGATTGTCGGCGCCGATGAAGGCGATGTAAAAATCGGCCGCATTTCGTATAAATCGCCGATTGCACGGGCGCTTATCAGCCGAAAAGTTGACGACGAAGTTGAAGTGAAGGCTCCGGGCGGTGACCGTTATTATGAAATTACCAAAGTAGAATTTCTTTAAATCAAAGTTTGGCGATAGATGCCATTCACATAGTGAATTACAAAGCCCGCTAATATAGCGGGCTTTTTCGTGTTGGTTCGGTTCTCGCCTACAATATAGAAATCATTTAACCGAAGGTAACGGTACGCCCGGCTCGTGTTTACTAGTACGGATAGTCAACGAAGTTTTAACACTGGCAACATTTGGGGCCGGTGTTAATTCACCGGTCAAAAAATGTTGGAAACTGCCCAAATCTTCGGCAACAATCTTCAAAATAAAATCGATTTCGCCGTTCAGCATAAAACATTCGCGTACAAGCGGCCATCCCTGCACCTTGGCCTCGAAGGCCTGAAGGTCTGATTCCGCCTGACTATGCAAGCCAACCATGGCAAACACTGTCAGGCCGTAACCAAGTGCTCCCTGCTCAAGATCTGCATGATACCCGTTGATATAGCCTTCCTGCTCCAATGCCCTAACCCTTCGCAGGCACGGAGGCGCAGTAATGCCGACCCGGTCTGCCAATTCAACATTGGTAATGCGACCTTCAGACTGAAGACAGGATAGAATTTTTCGGTCAACGGCATCAAGTTTAACGCGAGCCATCGTGGTCTCCCAAACATGCGTATATTTACAAAAAACAACGCTTGGCCAGCATACTATAGAAGCCGCTTTCGGAAATAAAGTTCCAAATGTAAACAATTATATTTCACAGGCAGCCCGTTTAGTTTCGATATATTCCGCTCGCAAGACCTGAATTAGTTAAAATTTTAATCATTCCTAGCATCCCGATTCGAATTGAGTAGTATAGGGCCCTGAGCGATTCGGGTGCTAATGTCGCTCTACAAAAATAATATAATAGTGTGGCAGGGACGGCCGCTAATTTCTCCTCTCTATTGAGGCAAATTATAAAGTACAAGGCTTGGCTGTGGGAAACGCATCGGCATTCGAATTGGATGCCCTTGATACCAGAATAAGAGAACTGGTTGCCTACGCGCGTGAACGCGACGGAGAAGACCGCACCCTGCTGTTCCGTAACCTAGTTGATTTATTTCTAACCGGGAAAGCCCCTCAAAAACAACCAACCAGAGATCAGTTGCTTGATGTTATCGAAGCCTTGATCCCTCATGTCGAACCCGATGGCCGTCGCACTGTCGCAGAACTAGTCGCAAATCTTGCTGCACCCCCACTGGATTTGGCGTACCGACTGGCCAAGGACCGGCCTCATATTGTGGGCGACTTGTTGCGGTCCACAGCGTTCGACGAAGACGATATAATTGGGTTGATTGCTTGCACGGGCCGCGACCATCATCACGTGATTGCCTCAAGAGCTGACTTGTCGTCAAACGTTTGGATTGCTCTTGCGCGGGCCGCACCCGCCGCGCCGCCATTTGACAATCAGTCCACACTTGCCCTTTGGCGAGATGATCTGGGCGCGCTGCATGGCGATGAAACCATCATGCCCTTCCGGCGGAAAGAAGAACGGGCGGAGGGACACGTAACGCCTCGCCCGCTGCGGCAGAACCAGGAAGTTGACCAACCTCTGCAACCTGCATCCAATCACACGCCGGATCAACGAAGCGCCCCCCCAAGTGCTCCAGCAACCGTTGTTGAAAACAGGCATGCCGCAGAACTACGCATATTGCGTACGGATAAAGATCTAATTGCCGACCGATTAGAGAAGAGCGGCGAAATAATGCAAACCAGCGCCTCTGTTTCAGAAAGTCCTGCTGTTCCTGATCAGCAAAATGCTACTGAACGAACGCCTGTTTTGGTTTCCCCGGAGCTGGGTAACTGGTCATGGCAAAGCGACCGGGACGGACTTGTAATGGTTGTTTCAAACGGCGGCACCAGATTATTTGACCGAACTGTAACACTGGTAGGCGGGTCCATTTTAGACATGCTGGGCTTGCAAAACAAAATGGGGCACCCGGTATCGCGAGCATTTCAACGACGCAGCGCCATACATGACGCACCGATCGCGCTTGATAACGACGACATCAAACTCAGGTTTTGGACCCTTGAGGCCACGCCTGTTTTCAGCGCAAATGGCGGCATTTTCGAGGGATATGACGGCGTTATGACCCCAGTCTCGGCTCTTAACCAGTCGACATTTGATTTAACCGATCCAGAGCCCGGGCCTGCGGTAACTAATAGGCTGGAAGCCGGACTAGTTATTGATCCAATCAGACGGGAGCGCCCGCCGACGGCGACCCGGCAGACCATGATCGACGAAAATATCGACCGTACCGCAGTGCCTGCACCCGCTCCGGCACCTACCCCTTCACCTGCACCGGCACCTGCCCGTTCCCCTACGCTAGCACAGACAGATAAACTTGCTGAAAATCAGACCACTAGTAACAAGCCTTCAGCTGACCTACCGTTGGCAAATATTGCCGCTGAAGTATTGAAAGACTTGATCGGCGATTCAGTTTCCGCAGCTCTCGGCACAAGTTTACGTGCAAGACAGGCAGAAGTTGAAAAGGCACACAACAAAAGTGAACAAACTCAAAATGATTTACAGGCAACACTCCATATTTTAGGGGAAACCCTGGAAAATCTGATCACAGCCAGTAAAAATTCAGGTAATTCAAATGTGCGTCTGCAAACAGAGATTGCCACGGCCTGTCTAAAAACACTCAAAGATCAGCTTGACGACAAATAGCAACGCTAAATTGATTCACAATTAAACAAGAAAACTGGCACTGTTTTTGTACAGCTTTTATTCATGAAATTTTGCTATTGCTGCGTTGTCCTTTCTACATTGGGGCTGTCCTTTCTACATTGGGAATGAATGATGCTTTTTGACCGCGAATATACGAAACCCTTTATCACCTCGATAGTTTCCTTGGTGATTCTATTGGTGGCTGGAGCCTTCAACGCGGCGGCGGCTGATAGTCAAGCTGCTCCTAAACCTGCTGCCAGTTCTGCCTCTGATCCTGCACTTTGGAAATTAACCGACGAAGACAGCGAAATATATCTGTTTGGCACAATCCACATATTGAACCCGAATTTGAATTGGAAGTCTGCGAAAGTGGTGGCAGCCTTTGATGCTTCTGAAACCGTTGTTTTTGAGGCACCTGCTGACACCTCAAATCCCGAAGCGACGCAGGCTATGGTCGCGAAATATGGGTTGAACCCGTCAGGCACCACTCTTTCCAGCCTTTTGACCGCAAGCGCAAACCAACGTTTGGCTACTGTGTTGGAACAGCTGGGTATGAAAGGCATGGCTGCGAATTTTGAGCCGCTGCGCCCGTGGCTAGCTGGAGCTTCACTCTCCGTATTGCAAATTCAATCGGTTGGCGGCGATCCCAATGCTGGCGTGGAAAGAATTCTTAGCGCACTGGCCGCTCGAGATGGAAAAACAGTTGGGTACTTTGAAACCGATGAACAGCAAATACAAATTTTGAGCGGGTTATCGCCCGAAGCGGAAGTTTATTTCCTTGAGGAAGGCTTGAGGCAAATCCAGGAAGAACCCAATCAAATTATCGAGTTGGTTGAGGCGTGGCGATCAGGAGATCAAGTCGCGATGGATGAAATGCTGGTAACCGGTTTCGCGGGACAAGACGAAGTTATGGAATCCTTTCTAACCCGTCGAAACTTCAATTGGGCCTCGCAAATTGAACAATTGATGCGCGGAAGTGGCACCGTTTTCATTGCAGTTGGCGCAGCCCATTTGGTGGGCAAGCAAAGCGTACAGGTTTATCTGTCGGAAAAAGGCTTCAACGCGGTCCGCCAGTAAATTCCGTCAGTAAACTCCGTCAGTAAATACAAACTCCCTAAACGTAAAATGGGGCTCCAATTAAGGAACCCCATTTAGGTGCGTCACTATCGGTCTATTGATTAGCGACCACCAGTTACAATTGCGGCTTTTTGCGCCATTGCTTCGCTAGGACGGCTCCAGGTTTGGTTGGAACAACGACCACGGGCACAGCTGGTAATTTTCAGCCCGCCATCTTCAAGCAACACCATATTGCCCTTTTTCGCTTTACCACCACCAAGACTGGAAACTTTACCGGCTTCCCAGCGTTTCATATTTTGCACATGTGCGGTTTTGAAGTTTTTCAACAGTGCCAAGCCAATTTGGCCGTCCACATTTGTACCGTCCTGAAAAACAACAGTGCCGCAAATCCGGCTTGTCTTTTCGTTGCAGCGGTCAACTTCAACAATTGTTTTGCCGTCGCTTGCTAACCACAGGCCTTTAATGTCGTCGTCTTGTGCTTTTGCAGGGCTGGCGATTGTTGCGGCGGCCATCAGGCCAACACACGCTGCAATAGTTGCGGCCGTGGCGCGGGCGCCAATTGTCTTGCGAGCGGCGGCAGGGTTGCCAGTTGCGCGGGCAAGATAGTCAGGGTGTTCGGTGCCCATCATCCGGTCCCACCATGTGAAATAAAGACCAAAGTTTGAGTTGCCGTTTGAATGATGCATGTCGTGATGAGTAACCATTGTTATTTGTCCTAAAATTGGGTGCACAGCCCAGCTGCGGGGAAACAGTTCGTAACCAGAGTGTCCGACTGCATTTCTGATAATCATATGCGTAAGGAACAAAAAGATTGCGAAGCCATGCATGGGGAGAAAAAGTAAAAACAGGGGAACGAAAATCGCGTGGATCGCTGCTTCAATAGCGTTGAAGCTATAGGCGGTCCACGGTGTGGGGTTTATCGACTTATGATGTTCGGAATGCCCGCGCTTAAAAGCCTTGGGAAGGTGCAGAAGCCTGTGTGTCCAATAGAAATAGGCATCCTGCGCAAGGATCATAAGAACCAACGAACCGATAAAATAGGCACTACCATAAGAAGGGGCGTCCACGTAAATCGTAATAGCGCCTGCTTCCAGGCCAATTTGCGTCAACAAACCCGTCAAGGAAAAGACCGCGACTGCGAAAACGGAGCTTTTGAATTCGCGGGCCATTTGCCTAAACTTGGGGGTTTTCGATCTGATTTTACGGTTTGAAAGTCTGCGGGACAGCAAAATGTTCACTATCAGATAAACGCTACCGGCTCCGATCACATAACGTGCGAAATCGAAGGCAAACCAAAAAGGCAGTTGCGTTGCTTTAACAGCAGCCCACGCGGCAATTTGTTCCAACAGTGAATAGTCCATTTTGCTATCCTCGCTATAGTTACACCCTTTTTAGTGGGTGCTTACTTAAGTCGAGCACTGGCAAAGTCTGGTACAAAGTCTGGGAAGGAAATGCTTAGTCGTTGCCAACGCTCACCAACATAAACGCAGGAAACAGGTTTTGGTTCTCGCCGATTTCGGAATTGGCCGTGTTTTAGACAAATCGGCGAGCCTTTTTAACTATCGGCAAGCTTTTTTCGACGATATTCGGTGGGCGTCTGGCCCGTGCGCTCCTTGAAGGCCCGGTTGAACGGCCCCAATGAGCCGTACCCAAGGTCCATGGCAACTGTAAGCACTGGAATGTTGCGATTCTCGATTGATGACAACTGAGTCTTGGCGGCCGTGATTCGGTAGTGATTGAGAAAATCTGCGAAGTTTCTGTAGCCCAAATGCATGTTAATCAAGCGACGGAGCCTGTGCTCAGGCAGGCCTGCCTCTCCTGCCAACCCTGCAATGGTTAAGCCCGGCCTGAGATATAATTCGTCGGTTTTGATCAATCGCTCAACGGTGTCCAGATCGTGGCGCTCGTTGGGGTCATCCAATACTGGTTTCTGCCCACCTCGGTCTGCGGGTTCACCGCTAAACAACGCCGTTGTTCTCAGGTTGATAACCTGCCAAACTAGGACCATTGACAGCAACCACATTCCAAACGACTGCACCAACATGGTTTGGTCATTTTGCACGATTAGCGGATCATATAATGTTTCCGTGATCACCACGGCCAATACAGTAATGGAAACTGTGACAATGTAGATCATTCGAAACCGTCGGCGGGCCTCAATTAAGTCATCGCCTCGGCCCGTCCAAGCAACATAGATCATATGAGCAATCAACCCAAAACGGGCGGCGCCATTAACATATTCAATCAGGATTCCCAAAGCTGATTCGTCGTAAAAATACCAATCAAAATAGAGCCTGCTCCAAAGATAAAAGGCGACACTGATCATCACATAGTGCGGCCACAATCGCAGTTTGTCACGAAACTGCGAAAGACTGAACAGCCATATGGCAATTTGCCCAGTGTGGCAAAAAGACTCCACGACTATCATACCGCTGCCTAAAACGTCTTTTAGCGGCGCGCTGGTACATACTAAATATGCCGCACCGGTTAGCGATGCCCAAGCCCCCAGCCAGGCAATCTGGCGGTTTGCAAAATCACGTAATATTAAAACGCCCAATAGAAGAAACAGGCTTATTCCCGAAAACCGGAAAAATGCGTCAAGCATCCCTAATGCAGTTAATTCAGCCATTCGTATCTATTTCCTTGCGGGTACCCTTAATTCCTTGCGGGTTAGGCACCAAACAGGCTGCAAGGCTGGCACAATTCGGTGTTACGCGCTAGCCAAAAACCCTCTACGAAACTCAGTGGGCGTTTGTCCGGTTCTTTCCTTAAACGCGCGGTTGAAAGGCCCAAGCGAGCCGTATCCCATATCCATTGCGATGGTCAGAACCGGCGTATACCTTTCGTCGGTATCGGCTAATCGGTTTTTCGCGGCTTCTATCCTATGGTGGTTCAGAAAGTCTGAAAAGTTACGAAAACCCATATGTTGGTTAATCAAGCGGCGCAGTCGGTGCTCGGGAACTTTGGCTATTTCTGCTAACCGAACAATTGTTAGCCCCTGTTCTAACAAAGTGGCATTTGCCGCCATTTCATTCAATCGGGCCAAATCCAGTGCGTCGGTTGGATCAGCTGCGACGGCAATCTTGCCTGGCGTTTTTTCTGTTAAGTCGCCCAGCAGCCATTCGCTGTCGATGCGCGTAACATTCATCAATAGATAGAATACAATCACCATCACCGCAGCTGAAATCGCAACATCAACCAAGCGTACGTCTTCCGGCGAAAGTCTCGCCGCCGAACTCAGCGAAAAAATGATCACTCCCATGATCACAGCGCCGCCCACAACAAAAGTAGCGCGAAACCGTCGTCTAGCCTCGAGTAAATCTTCATCGCGGCCTTGCCATGCGGTGTAAAGCACATGCCCCATCATGCCAACTTTGAGGATATTTCCAATGGCATTGGAAATGTGGAACCACCCGCCTGCGTCACGCACAGCAGCATGTAGTTCTGCCGGCGAGATGGCGGCAAAGTGGCCGTACAGATAATAATATTCTGCGACAACAGCAAAACCCGACAGCCAAAACAATCCCACAATAATGGCGTGCACAGGCTTGATCCGGAACTTGTCGTCGAACAGCGAAAGAGAGAATACCCAAAAGACCGCCGGTGTCACCATGCCGATCACTTCAAGCACTACCATCCAGCTGCCAATAATCTGCCCCATACCCGGTGTGGTAACCAGCAGAAAGGCAGCCGTACAAATAGATAATGCCGCCGCCAACCGCGCGGACAACTGACACCGCGCGTCTCTAATCGCCAGCACAGTGATCAAAAGGCAGCAAACAACTGCGCTGTAGCGAAATATAGTATCCAGAAGTTCAATCATAAAGTGGTTACGGCCTTATCGGTTTAGTTCATAGCAGCATTATTTGACTATAATTGGATCAACCCTGTGGCTGTTTCAATTGTCATTTTGCCGCAGTATCTCCAGTTAACGCAGCATCTCCAGTTAATAATGACTGTGTACGAAATTCGGTTGGCGTCAGTCCTGTGCGTTCTTTGAACGCCCTGTTAAACGGCCCAAGCGAGCCGTAACCCATATCCATCGCCACGGTCAGAACTGGTATATTTCGGTCCTCAATATTAGATAATCTGGCTTTGGCGGCTTGTATTCTGTGATGATTGAGGAAATCGGCAAAATTGCGGTAGCCCATATGCTGGTTGATCAAATGGCGCAGCCGGTGTTCAGGAATTTTAAGTCTGCTCGCCAGCTTGGTAATGGTCAGGCCGGGTTCGAGCACCAGGTCGGTGCCACCAAGCCCGAGAATAACATCCAGGTCATGCCGATCAGCGGGTGTCAATTCACAGTGGGCTTCACCTGAAGTTGCTACGGCGGTTTGCGGAGCTTTGAAAAACAGGTCCTGACCTCCGGGCGACGACAAGCGCCATAGGAGATAAGTTGTGATCACCAGAAATGCGGTTGCTTGCCCGACCAACAGATATTGCCCTATGCCAACGCCGCGTAGCCACGTCTCCGCCACGACAATGCCTGCCGAAATCGCGATAACCCCAAGGACAAAAATGCTGCGAATCTTGCGGCGGTCTTCCACCAGATCATCGTTGCGACCTTGCCAGGTCACATAAACCAGATGCACCATCATGCCGATAACAATCAGCGTCGAAGGCCACCAGATAGATGCGGCAAAGGCATAATTATATTTGAGAGCCACATACCCAACAGCACCGGTAACCATTTTTGTGACCAAAACTGTCTTGTGCCACGCCTTTATCTGGAAATTATCGTCAAACTGCGACAGGCAGAAAAACCAGACAAAAACAGGGGAAGCAACGAACAAAGGCAAAAGAATAAGATCCAGATCAACGCCGAACACACTCAATCCGGGTTTGGAACCCAGAAGATAGCCAGCTGAGGTCAGCGCCGACAAAGCAGCCAGCTTTCCAGCAACGCGGTCGCAGAAGTCACGCAGCGTCAGAACCGCCAGCCATAATAAAAGGCCAAACGCGCTGAACCGTATTATATCGTCAAGTGTTTCCAAGGGGCCCTCGCCGAGACCTCAACCAGTATTATCCGTGCACTATAGTCGGTCTAACGCCGAAATTGGCAGGCTCAATAATCCTATATGGGTTCGCTTGCCCAAATTACGACCCAAAATTACTGAATAGTCGGCGATACAGGCTTGCATAACTGAGTTGCCAGTCTTAAGTGAACAGTGTTATTTTTATGTACGGTATTAATCGGTTTTACCGATTATAATAATCGATATCCCCATGTTGATTTTATGTCCATAAAGCTTAAAGTAGCGCCTGAAAAACATAACGAAATTCTTGATGTAAATTTATGAAATTTGCTACTTCAGTGAACCACCATTTAAGCAGCATCCAAAAGACATAGAGATGCGTACACAGTTCAATCATCCATTGTATTACAGGAGCTAACTCATGGCCGTTCTTGCCGGAAAACCCGCACCAGACTTCACTGCCGCCGCCGTTATGGCTGACGGTTCTATCAACGGCGCTTTCAATCTGAAAGACTATATCGGCGACGATTACGGGTTGGTATTTTTCTATCCGCTTGATTTCACTTTTGTGTGCCCTTCAGAAATTCTGGCCTTTCATAACCGCATGGGCAAGTTCAAGGAATTAGGCGTGAAAGTTGTCGCCGTTTCTGTGGACAGCGAGCACACCCACGCTGCATGGCGCAACACACCAACCGCCCAAGGCGGCCTTGGCCCGGTTGACTTCCCCATGGTTGCAGACAAAACCAAGCAAATCGCCCGCGATTATGACGTGTTGATCGAAGAAGACGGCATCAGCCTGCGCGGTACCTTCCTTATTGGCAAAGACGGCATGGTTTGGCACCAGTATGTTAACTTCCTGCCGCTTGGCCGCAACGTGGACGAGTTCGTGCGCCTTGTTGAAGCGCTGCAGTTCCACGAGGAACACGGTGAAGTATGCCCTGCCGGATGGAACAAAGGCGACGAAGGCATGAAAGCCGACGCAGCCGGTGTTGCCGACTATCTGGGCAAGCACGCCGACGAGCTTTAATCTAACCAGTTTCCTCTCTGAGAAAGGCCCGTTTTCCTCCAGAATGATACGAGGGTCCTCTCTCAAGACCTATAGGCTCCGGTGTTCCGGAGCCTTTTTTATTGCCGCGTCCCAGTTCTGCTATAAATTAAACTACGGAGAGGAACTACACAATGGAACAGGCTACAGCCGACACCACGGATACCGACGAAGACCTTCTTGCGCCGTGGCTTGGTGGTCGCAGCTTCAATGATTGCTACGCCGAGTATGACGCACTGGGCTATGTCACTTTCGAAAATGTCATGCCGCCGTCCGATGTGGAGGACGTGCGAACAGCACTGGCCCCGCACCTGAACCGTACCGGGCGCAATGACTTTGAGGGTTTCCGCTCCAACCGGGTTTATTCCTTACTCGCCAAATCACCTGAAGTGTTCTCGAAAATGGTGATGCATCCGCTGGTGATGGCCTTTGCCGAGCGCGAACTGGGTTCTTCGTGCTTGTTGTCTGCGTTGTTGGCGATCAACCTGCATCCCGGTGAAACCGTGCAAGACTGGCACAGCGACGACAGCCAAATCAGCATTCCGTTGCCCCATCCAGCTTACGGCGTCAGCGCCTTCTGGGCAATTGACGACATGACAGAAACAAACGGTGCCACCGAAATTATCCCGAAAAGCCACTTGTGGACCACGCCCCAGATGAACGGCCCCGACTTCGAGGATGCTTACGACCCACGGGAACGAGACGCTAATATCGACCCCAAACCAAGGGACGATGCGCTGAAGATTACCCTGCCGTCAGGCTCGTTGATGGTGGCAAAAGGTACCTTATGGCACCGGGGCGGCGCTAACAAATCAGGTGCACCCCGGTTGATTGTAACGCCCCAATATTGCCCCGGCTGGGCGCGCCAGCTTGAAAATATGATGGCGGCCGTTCCAACCGAAATAGCCGCAACCCTGCCGAAACGCGTGCGCGAACTGATGGGCTATTCAATCCATGAAGCTTTCATGGGTTATGTGGACGGCGTTCATCCCGACAAATTGTTGGCCGACATTAACGATTGAACTTCGCACTTCAAAAATAATGAAATTAATAGCAAGCGGCTTTTGTTACTTCGGAACGATTACTGTTCCATATGTCGCTACTCGGCCTCGTGGATTTTTGTGCCGCAATTCGATGACATCACTTTGCTGCATGACTTTGAGGATTTCTTTAATATCCGCTTCCCATACATATGGAAGTTCTAGTGCATCCAGGCATTTTTCATAAACGCAAGGACCTAAGCGTACTAAATTCCTAATCTTTTGTTCCATTTTGTCCAAATTTCGCCCTCGAAGCTCATCAAATGACCGCTGCCGAGCGCTAATTGGAGCCGCAAGCGGAGCAAAAAGGTCATCAGTTCCAACACGTTTAGCTCGCTGTTCATATTTTAAAATATTTCGAACTTTCTCCTGTTCCTCCACCGTTCTCGATTCAACTTTGCGGAACTCAACAAGCCCCTTTTGGTGATTAGTGCCATAGACCAAATAAAAATAAGTACGGTCAGCTGTACCAAAAAGGACTCGAGTGCTAGTTACGTACTTGACTTTTCCTACCTGTTTCAGTCGCTCGCAGTAAGTCTCGATAATTGCGTCTTCGCGCTCTAGGCCTTCGTTCCGCTTCTCGGCTATCTTTTCGCGCCAATTTCCTCCTCCAAACAGATCATCCATTTGCCCACGAGTGTCATCATCCTCATTGGTCAAATGCTTATTGATAAACGTGTACATAAAATTGATAAGAAACTCGCCGGGTAGGTCTAGGATAGGCTTCAGCGAATTCATTGGTAAATCTTTGAAACCAGTGGGGTCTATGAAGCAGAAAGAAAAGGCATTCCCAACAAAGCCTGCTATTTTATCCACCGCAGTTTCAAATTCATCATTGATCGGTTCACAATCTGCTCCTTTTACTGTTGATAGGAAACCTTTCAAGTCAGCAAACGACTTAGGATTGCTTTCTACGAAAAGGCATCTCAATGATTTGGAAGCGCCCGGCCGAAAGGATTGTCTTTTAATTTTCTTGAGTGTTTTTAATGCAATTGCAAAAGAAGTATCGTTGTAGTTCTCGGCATCAGATCGCCAAGGACCGGAAAAACCATCAATGTAAGCAAAATCTATACTTGGGCGCTTCGAATTGAAAATATTGTACGCAAGGCGCTCTAGGTAGTTTTCTAGAAAAAAATGCTTCACATAAGTTTGTGGTTTATCTTGGTAATCTTCAAAAGGTAACAAGTGCCCCTCCAGTCAGGGCAAATCTAGAGCGCGATCCGTTGATCGGACGTATCAGGAAATTCGTCCCAATACTCGCCGTCAAGCTCGCGTCCATTAGACTTCGGCCTGAAGCCACCCCATTGCTTAAAGAAAAACGCAACCCCTGCATTTTTGCATTCGTCCCTGACATCGCGAGCCCAGTCGATCCGCATTGGTCGATAGCCGGGACCGCTCTCGCCTCCAACAATAACCCAGTGTATTCCTGATAAATCAAGCTTTCCAACGGGCCCCACTAGAGGTTCAACAGAAAGAAACCTAACCAATGTGTTAGTCTCACGCAAATGTTTTACTCTGGACTTGCGTTTTCCGTCCTCAACAGAGACCCCAAGCCAGATATGAGAAGGCACTGGTTCATCAACGTACCGTGCGTTGATATATTTCTTCATCAATGAACTACGTTTTGTAAGCACCTGAAACGTATGCCAGTGAGCAAGCTCCATGGTATCAAACACTTTATCGATGAATTTTCTCGGTACGTCTTTATGAAAAAGGTCGCTCATCGAATTCACAAAGATCATCCTAGACTTTTTCCAAGTCAGCGGTTGTTCTGTCCTGTCAGGGCGCAAGGTAAGATCAAACCCGGTTTCAAACGGATGCCCTTTTACACCGCGAAATCGCTCGGAAAATCGTTCTGCATAACAGTGATCACAGCCCGGGCTAATTTTGGTGCATCCCGTCACAGGGTTCCACGTCGCGTTAGTCCATTCTATACTAGATTTGTCCGACATGACTTCTCTCCTGATAAGAACAAATATAGAACAAATTGCCCTCAATCTCAAGTTATGATTGAATCACGGATGAGTCCAGCGCGCAACCCTATTGATACCTAGTGAACCAAATCCCACGCTGGAGGCGGGGTGGTGACGGGTTTGGTCAGGTCAAAGCTGGCCAGAAAATCAAGGTCTGGCCGCACAAGGCCGTAGGTGAAGTTGTTGCCCTTTACCGCCATGCTCCAAACATTGTCGGGGCTGCGGGTGTTGCCGTTATCAAAGAAAATCTTCACGCTCTCGGCGTCCACAATGAAATCAGCGTCGCTGTCGTCCGGTGCGCCGTCACCCGCTGCGGTTTCACCGCCGTACATGGTTACCGCGTCTGAATGGCCGTTTTCATGCCTGTGGTCATGCTTTAGGCGCAGGCGGTCGTCGGCTATTTTGGTCACAATCCAGACCCGCGAGTGGTTATCATTATAGTGCAGCGGCACTTTTATTTCTGTGTCGGAGCAATCACGGATATGCATCACCAATTTGGCGCTGCGCCATGGGTCACCCTCGGGCGCGCGGACAACCGTGCCCTCAAAGGCCTTGCCGCAATTGGCCTGCAAGGTTTCAAACAAACCATCCCCTATACTCTCGGCATTTACGGGAGCAGCATAAAAGGCCATTAGGGCGACAGAAATTAAAGCAGGACGAAACATAGATTTTCCTTCAATTGAGCAAGGCTGTTTAGGCCAGCCTACAAACCCGCAGACGACCGGGCAAGTGAAACTAAGCCGACCACCAAGCAATTATGACCCAGTGCACCCTTTTAAAAAATACCGCCGAGGCCCATACTATATACTGGTAAAACTGAAGGAAGCATGATGGGAAACCCAGACATTAGTTCAACCGACGACTTCGGGAAAATTTCGCCCGGCGGATGCCTTTGCGGCGCCGTGCGTTATGAGGTCAAAGGGCCTTTGCGGGATGTGGTCAATTGTCACTGCAGTTTTTGCCAAAAACAACACGGCGGCTTCGGACCGCACACAAAAGCGCGCAAGGTCAACATCACGCTCACCAAAACTGACGGCCTGGATTGGTACAAAACATCAGACGTTGCCAGGCGCGGATTTTGTCGCGAATGCGGTTCTGGCCTTTTTTGGGAACCGTTTGACCTGGATGCCACCGGCATTATCGCCAGCACGCTGGACGGCCCCACGGGCCTGAAAACCATGGGGCATATCTATGTGGCTGAAAAGTCAGATTTTTACCAGATAACCGACGACCTACCGCAATTTGAGCAGTCATCCAACGGCGAACTGGTCAACGACTACCGCTAAACCAACAATTTGCCAAACCCCATAATCGTGTTAGCTCACATAAGGAGCTAAGGGGAAGAATGATGGGAAAATGGCAAAAACGCGCGCTGCGAACGATTGTTGTGGTTGGGGTTATCGTATTTGCGGGCTGGGTATGGCTGAAACCTGCTACCGCGCCTGATACGCTGATTTTCACCGGCGGCCCCATTGTCACCATGAACCCGGCCCAGCCAACAGCAGAAGCGCTCTACATTGAAAATGGACGCATCAAAGGCGTTGGCAGCCTTGCGGCGATGCAGGCAATAGCTGATATTTCTGGCGGAGCCAGCGAAATAGACCTGAACGGCGCATCACTGATGCCCGGGCTTATCGAGCCACATTCGCACCCGATTGCCGCCGCACAGTTTGCAGCCACCATTGATGCCAGCGGCTTTTCCCACACTAGCCGCGCCAGTGTGATGCAAGCCCTGCGCGACGGTGCAGCAGCAAGCAGCAGAGACTGGGTTATGGCCTTCGGCTGGGATCCGGTGATGATTGACGATCTGGAGCCGCCAACGCTGACGGAACTGGACGCCATCTCGCCGGACAAACCGCTCTTGATCCTCACCCAGATGATGCACGATGCCTATGCCAACTCGGCCGCGATGGAGGCAGCGGGCATTGTCGGCGATGTGGCCAACCCACCAGCAGGCGAGTTCGTGCGCGACGAGGCCGGCAAGCTTACTGGCACTGTGCGCGAAGTCGGAGCCATTGGCGTACTGTTCGCCGCCATGCCAACACCGCCCGCAGGTGCGAACGACCTGCTGCTCAATCTGTTTTTCGCTGAATATGCAAAGGCGGGCTACACCACTGTCGCCGCAGTTGGCCCGGTGGGCAATGACCGGGATCCGGTCGCGCTGTTGAAGCGCCGCACCGCCAACCTGCACACACCCGTGCAATCAATCATCTATGCCCTGCCCCACCAAATATCAAAAAGCCAATCACCAGAGCAACCCATAGGCGCAGCGCCCGTTGTCGGTGTTAAATTCTGGATGGACGGCAGCCCCTATGCAGGCGGCGCGGCTGTCGCAGAGCCTTACGTGGCCTCGGCCCTGACCACTGAGCGATTGCACCTTAAGCCGGGGCACCGAGGCGCGGTGATGATCCCGGTCGAGGATTATGAAGCCCAGTTTGCCGACTATCACGCTCGCGGCTTTCAAATAGCGACCCACGTGCAAGGCGAAATGGCGGTTGAGCGCGTGCTGGATGTGGCAGAACGCGTACTGGCGGCAAACCCCCGACCAAACAACAGCAGCGGCCACCGCCACCGGCTCGAGCACAACGCGCTGATTACTTCCGAGCAACTGGCGCGCGCCCACGGGCTTGGGTTCACCACCAGTTTTTTCATCGACCATGTGCGTTTTTACGGCGACAAGCTACCTGCACTGTTCGGGCCTGAACGCACCGACCGCTACATGCCAATCGGTACGGCCTTGAAAGCCGGGCACCGTGTCAGCGTGCACAGCGACACGCCTGCAACCCCCATCGGGCCGCTCAGGTCACTGGTGACTATGCTGGCCCGGCAACCTGATGCGGGCGGACCTGTTGTTGGTGCGGGTGAAATACTAACCCGCGAGCAAGCCCTGCACGCCCTTACCATTAACGGTGCATGGCAATTAGGCCTAGAGGGTGAGCGTGGTAGCCTGGAGGTGGGCAAGCAAGCTGATCTGGTGATGTTGTCCAATAACTTGATGACAGTGGCGGTTGACGAGATTGAAAACACCGAAGTACTAGGAACCTGGATCAACGGCCAACCGGTAGACACCCGCAAAACCACACTGACCAACGCGGGGCTATGGTGGGACATTTTTGCGGAGATGATATTCTAGCTAAACAAGCGCCCGGCGAACCAGTCACGGAAACCGCTGGTCGCATCATCGTCGTCAAGGCCTACAAGCTGTGCCAAATAGTTGCCCGCAATGCCGTCACCCACCGCGGTTGAAGCAACCAGATAAATGATGAAGCGTGCATGCCGCTCTGCGACGCTGTTTTTAACAATCATATCCCCGGCTGAAGCTTTAACCGCCTCAAC
>JAJFIU010000156.1 GCA_021774695.1 Alphaproteobacteria bacterium
CCTGAGTAACACGCGCGCAGCGACGCCGGCGGGTTCTCGAGAAACCAGCTTTCCTGCATCAACCCCATGTAAAGCGTATTGATCCCGGGCAGGATGCTGATGTCAAATTTGTCGAACGCGTGTTTCAAATTCACCAGAGGACGCGGCACTGGCATCATCACGACATGGATGCCGTTGCGCATACTGGCAAGCGCCCCAACAGCCAACGCATAGACGTGATACAGCGGCAAAATAAGCAACATGACATCATCATCAGTATGATCGAGACTGTCATCGCGCTTGTCGGCCTGCGACAGGTTTCCAACCACGTTATAATGCGTTAGCGCAGCCCCTTTGCTGCGCCCGGTTGTACCGCCGGTATATTGGTAAATAGCCACATCGGTTACTGACTGATTGCTGCGATAATTTTCTGTGCTGCCAATTGTTTTCAAATGTCGAAGACCGGCAGCGATGACAGTTTGAGTAGTCCCTGCTAAATTCCCAGTAAATGCTGGGATTGCTTTTTTGACATATTTCATTGCTGCGCCGAGCAACAAGCGCTGTGCCACCGGGAAAAAATCCAACAGCGAAAGCTTGTAAACCCGTTCAACCGATGTCCCTTTGACAGACTGCGCCACCCGGTCGCCAAATACGTCAATCACGAACCAAACCTTTGCGCCGCTGTCTTTCAGCTGATGGTTGGTCTCGTCGGTGGTATAAAGAGGGTTGATATTGGTAACCGTAAGCCCAGCTTTCAGTATGCCAAATGCAATGACCGGATACGCCAGCGTGTTAGGTGATTGAACCGCGACAACATCCCCGTCCTTCAGGCCAATGTCTTCACGCAAATAGGCAGCGACCGCATCCGAATAGCGCCCCAACTCTTCAAAAGTCATTGTCTGAGCATGGCCGGTCGGCAAAATGCACGTGAAGGCCTTCTTTGTTGAATGACTTTTAACGCATTCGTCAACCAAGCTGCCTAAGTGGTTGGAAAGCAGATCATTCGCATCGAAGGAAATTCTGTGTTTATAGGGTGCACCCATAGTAGCTCCTAGCCTGAACGGCGATTAATATGTGGTAGACGAAGTATGATTAGTCTGCCCCCGGTGCCAGCTCGAGACTGTCAACCAATTTGCCGTGATCGTCCAGCAATTCCGCAAATTCATCGGCAAGGCGTTCACTTTCATCAACAACGATTTTCCAGCGGGCGAGCCTGTCTTCATCAGAGTTTTCTGAAAAGTCTTTGCGGTCGGTGATTTTACCGCCGGGCAAGGTATCGACAAACTCGGCGCTCGGAGCCAAAAGCAACACCTGGTCCCATGCGGCACCTGCTGCACGCCTGGAAGGTCGGCCCTTATCAAACCATCCCGGCACGATATGATCGTAAAAGTGGGGGTAGAGGACAATACCGTCGCTGTAATCCCACGGAATATCAAAATGATAGTCGATAACACCGCCGTCCCGGTAAACCCCGGCGCCCGCGCCTTTGATGTCAATTATGGGCTCCGAGACAAAGGGGATCGACCCGCTGGCCATCAGGGCATCCGCCAGCGTGTCCGCCTTGAGCGGCACATCAACTTTGCCGAAGCCTTTCCAGACATCCGGGCAAGCAATTTGATCGCCGCTGTGGAAGACTACGCGCTCAAAAAACTTCGCTAAATGAGCGCGCGAAACCCGGTTCGCCATTGCAGCCGTTAACATGCCTGCGGCTTCTGCCGCTTTGCCCTTACTGCCGGCCATGCCTTTGCCGCGCACTGCCACAATATTCAGGTTGCGGTTGGCGTTGCCGATCAGCCGGTCAACTTCGTTCGCTGGGTACAGTCCGTGAATAATATCGTAAGAAGCTTTGGTCAGATCAGCCGCGCTGGAAACATTGTTGGTCCGGAAACTAAAATAGCTTTCCAGAAAGTCATCAAAAGTTTTGCCCGGGTCCGGGTGCGCATAAACCGTCATGCGCCATGCGCCGATTGACGAGCCCACTAAATCAATATTTTGAGGTGCCTTCTGTAGCCATTCGTGGCACAGAAACCGGTCCAAACCCTTGAGTACAAGCCATTTTGGGCCGCCGGACGCGCCGACGATCAATCTCAATTGCTCGGGACCAAGACCAAATTCCTTGATCCGCGCACGCGCGGTTTTCCCGGCTATCAGTTTCAATGCAGACATACAGCCACTCACTCCTAAACTTTGAGAATATGGTGATGCGTATTTTTATCAAGACTGAACAGTCCAGAAACAAAGAAAAAGGCGGCCCGATTAAAAGCCGCCCTTGTAAAACTGGTTTTAAGCGAAAATCAAGGCGTCAGGATCACTTTGCCCTTGGCACGGCGTTCAGTCAGGCAGGCATAGGCCTTTTCAACGTCAGCAAGCGGGAAAACATCATTAACACTGGCGCGTACTGCGCCGGTCGCAACCATGCCCAAAATTTCTTTCATATTCTGGATCTGCTCGCCAGCGTTTTTACTGGCCCATGCACCCCAGAACACTCCCACAAGCGAGGCCTGTTTCAGCAAACATAGATTGATAGGAATTTTGGGGATATCACCGGCTGCAAACCCAACGACCAGCAACCTGCCGCCTGCGGCCATGCTGCGAAACGCGGTTTCGGTGTAATCGCCGCCTACAGGGTCATAAATAACATCCACGCCCTTGCCGCCGGTTATCTCCTTCAGGCGCGCCTTCATGTCTTCAGTGGAATAGTTTATCAATTCGTCCGCGCCCGATGCCTTGCAAAATGCCAGCTTGTCGTCGGTACTAGCGGCAGCAATAACCTTGGCACCCATCGCCTTGGCAAGTTCCACGGTGGCAATGCCCACGCCGCCAGCAGCGCCCAGCACCAGAACGGTTTCGCCCTCTTTAAGGGCCGCTCGCTGTTTAAGTGCATGATAGCTGGTGCCGTATGTAAGTGTGATGCCAGCAGCCATTTCGAACGTCAAAGCATCTGGCATGGGGATAGCTGTAATCGCCGGAACGACAACTTTTTCCGCGAATGCACCGGTTTGGCACATGAAGATAACCTTATCACCAGCCTTGAGGTGCTTAACGCCCTCACCGACTACAGAGACAACACCGGCACCCTCGCCGCCCGGAGTGAACGGCAAGTCGGGCTGAACCTGGTATTTTCCCTGGATGATCAACGTATCGGGAAAATTCAGCCCCGCCGCTTTCACATCAATCAGCACGTGTCCCGGACCCGGTGTTGGGTCATCAACGTCACCAATCACCAGTTTGTCAGCCAAGCCCAGTTCTTTACATAAAACAGCCTTCATGAGCCGCCCCCTTTAATTAGCAATAATGGGGGCACACGGCCCCCAATCCGTATTATGCGACTTCAAACAACAGTACTACGCGACTTCAAACAGACCAGCAGCACCCATGCCGCCGCCAACACACATGGTGCAAACCACATATTTAGCACCGCGGCGCTTGCCTTCGATTAGCGCGTGGGCAGCCATGCGTGCGCCAGACATGCCGTATGGGTGGCCAATGGAGATAGCGCCGCCGTTTACATTCAGCAGCTCATTAGGGATACCAAGACGGTCACGGCAATAAAGCACTTGAACCGCAAACGCTTCGTTCAGCTCCCAAAGGCCGATATCATCCATAGTAAGGCCGTTACGCTCCAGCAACTTCGGCACAGCGAACACAGGGCCGATGCCCATTTCATCAGGTTCGCTACCTGCAACTGCCATACCGCGGTATATGCCAAGGGGGCTCAACCCTTTTTTCGAAGCGACAGAGGCTTCCATCAATACGCTTGCAGAAGCACCGTCAGAAAACTGGCTTGCATTACCCGCTGTAATGGTCCCGCCTTCAAAAACAGTCTTGAGGCCCTGCAAACCTTCCAGCGTTGTCTCCGGCCGATTACCTTCATCCTTTGAAAGTGTCACTTCATGGAAGGTCATTTCTTTGGTTTCTTTATCAACCTTGGCCATATTGGTGGTGATAGGCACGATCTCATCGTCCAGCTTGCCCGCTGCCTGCGCTGCGGCAGTGCGCTGCTGCGATTGAAAACCATATTCATCCATCTGTTCGCGGCTAATGCCGTATCGCTTAGCAACAACTTCAGCCGTATCCAGCATGGACATATAAGCGTGCTCGTGCATGGCAACCAGGCTTTTATCAACAGCCTGAAAACGATTCATATGTTCGTTTTGAACAAGGGAAATACTTTCGATACCGCCGCCGATGGTAATATCCATTCCGTCGTCGATGATTTGTTTTGCAGCTGTTGCAATTGCCATCAAACCAGATGAACACTGGCGGTCAATGGTCATACCGGCAACAGAAACAGGCAAGCCCGCGCGCAGTAATGCAGTGCGGCCAATGTTGCCGCCGGTTGTGCCTTGGTTTAGTACGCAGCCCATAATGACGTCGTCAATTTCGCCGCCTTCAATACCGGCACGTTCAACCGCATTGCTGATGGCATGTGCGCCGAGTGTTGGCCCGAGTGTGGCATTCAATGCGCCCCGATACCCGCGGCCCATCGGAGTCCGCGCTGTTGATACTATTACTGCTTCACGCATACTTAATTCCTATCCTACTTTTGCGCCGAGTGCGGCGGCTGCTTTGGTTACAAATTTCATCGTTTGCTGACCGCCCTGAACAAACTCTTGTTGTCCCTCAGGGTTATCCACATCGGCAATGGCGGCACGCACATTTTCCGGTGTCTGCTGATCAGGTGTCAGGTAAATACCGTCAGTTTCGTAGACAATGGCTCTGGCAAATCCGCCGCCGCCCGCACACAAAATCGTACGATTAGGCGCTTCGTCGTCGCACAGGGTTAATAGCCCGGCTGTTACAGATTCAGGCGTCAGAACGTCCAGCGCTTCCTGCGGCATCAAGCCTTCCGTCATGCGGGTCGCGGCGGTTGGGGCAAGGCAATTAACATTAATGTTATATTTGCCGCCCTCAAGGCACAGCGTGTTCATGAAACCAACCAACGCCATTTTCGCAGCCCCGTAGTTGCTTTGGCCAAAGTTGCCGTACAGCCCAGACGAAGACGTGGTCATGACAATGCGACCATAAGCCTGCTCGCGCATGATATCCCAAACGGCTTTAGTGCATGTTACCGCGCCCATCACATGAACCTTCATAACGAAGTCAAAGTCGGCCAGATCCATTTTGACGAATGTCTTGTCGCGCAGAACACCAGCATTGTTGATCAAAATATCGATGCGACCCCATGTATCCATGGTTTTCTTCACCATGTCAGCCACTTGCGCTTCGTCGCATACATTGGCGCCGTGGGCTATCGCCTGGCCGCCTGCATCAACAATTTCCTTCACGACGGCGTCGGCTGCGGCAGATGATCCGCCTTCGCCGCGCAAATCGCCGCCCAAGTCGTTTACCACAACTTTGGCACCGCGTGCAGCGAGCGCTAACGCATGGCTACGCCCTAAGCCGCCACCGGCACCAGTTACGATGGCAACTTTGCCTTCATAAGAAATACTCATACTAATCTCCGAACTTACAAATTATCTAGTTTCTTGGCTAAACGGCCCTAAACGCAACGTTACCCGCCGATGACAACCATTGTCAGCCACTCCGCGATAAGCGCGGGGTGTTTCTCATCTTTAATTTCTATGGTGATTTCATTTTTGATCAACAAGCGGTTACCCGGCTTTTCACTAACTTCAGTTAGCTTAACCCGCGCCCGAACTTCGCTGTCTACTTTAACCGGTGACAGAAACCGCACTTTGTCACAACCATAGTTGATACCCATGACCGCGCCTTCAACTGCAAGCATGCCCTTGCCCGCCAAATGCGACAGCAACGACAAGGTCAGAAAACCGTGGGCAATGGTGGTGCCAAACGGGGTCTTGGCCGCTGCTTCTTTATCGATATGGATAAATTGGTGGTCTTCCGTCACGTCGGCAAACTTGTTGATCCGGTCCTGATCGATCAAGAACCAGTCCGACAAGCCAGTTTCTTTTCCGATATAATTCTGCAGGTCGTCTTTGCTAACTGTTTCAGCCATTATTTCCTCCATTGTTCGGCTTAATCATCGCCGACGTCTTTAAATCATGTTCTGATTCAACAAATGAATACAAGTCCTTGTTACGAATCATATATCAATAAAACGAATCACTGATTCGAAGTGATTCGTTTTATTTAAAACTGTTATTCCCTACGGCATTGCCGACAGGCCACCGTCCAGCGGTATTATCCCGCCAGTTATATAGCTACCAGCCCGCGAGCAAAGCATCAATAACAGCCCGGCTATATCCTCGGCCTCGCCGCAACGATGCAGTGGCACCCGGGCTTCCATTGCCTTTTTGCGTGCATCGTCTCTGATCACATGCGCCATCATCCGGCTCGGGAATGGCCCCGGTGCGATAGCATTAACTGTCACGTGCATCGACCCAAATTCGTTCGCCAACATCCGCGTCAAATGATGGATCGCCGCTTTGCTGGCACCGTAACTGTAGGCCTGATTAGAAGCGGGCCGCGTACCAACAACCGAGCCCAAATTAACAATCCGCGCCGGATTGTCTGCGGTTCCAGCCCGGCGCAATAATGGCAACAGGTTCTTGGTCAAATCAGCAACAGCCGACACATTCAGGGCCATTACGTCATCCCATTTGCTACGCGGGAATTCTTCAAACGGCGCACCCCAAGTGGTCCCTGAGTTGTTAACCAAAATATCAAGTTGATCTTCGTGCGAAGCAAAGGCGTTAGCTAACGCCTTGGTGCCCTCTTCTGTACTCAGATCAGCCTGCAAGGCAATAACAGAACCCGGGCCTTCAGCATTAAATTCGTCAGCAACTGCCTGACAGCTTTCTAGCCTGCGGGACGCAATGTAAACTTTGCACCCCGCACTCACTAGCGCTTCTGTCGCCATTGTGCCGATGCCTGAGCCGCCCCCGGTTACAAGGGCGACTTTGCCGCTAACATCGAAAAGGCTGTTAATATTAATCGCCATCAAGCAATCGCCTGTCTAAACGCTGTTGGAGCGGTATTTTTTAAGCTCCGTCCGCGCAATAACCATCCGGTGAACCGCATCTGGTCCGTCAGCAAAACGCAGCGTGCGCTGACCGTGCCACATACTGGCAAGCGGGAAGTCCTGGCTGATACCGCGCCCGCCGTGCATTTGCATTGCTTCGTCGATAACTTCCAGCGCCATGCGCGGTGCCTGTACCTTAATCTGCGAGATATAAGGCTGTGCAGCCTGCGTGCCGATGGTATCCATCATGTAAGCAGCTTTCAGGCACAACAGACGTGACATCTCAATACCGATGCGTGCTTCGGCGATAATGTCATAGTTTGCGCCCAGTTTCGCCAGCGGACGGCCAAAGGCCTCGCGCGTTGTTGCCCGTTTGCACAATAGCTCGAGCGCGCGTTCAGCTGCACCGATGGAGCGCATGCAATGGTGGATGCGTCCAGGGCCAAGCCGCCCCTGTGACACTTCAAAGCCGCGGCCTTCGCCCAAGATCAAATTCTCTTTGGGTACGCGCACATTGGTAAAACGAATATGCATATGACCGTGCGGCGCATCATCATGCCCAAACACCATCATCGGACGCAGTATTTCAATTCCCTCAGTGCCGGGCTCAGCAAAAATCATGCTGTGCTGGCTTTTGCGCGGCGTGTCGTCGTCGCCGGTTTTGACCATAACAACATAAAGGGCACAGCGTGGATCGCCAGCACCGGACGCCCAGTATTTTTCACCGTTCAAAACATAAGCATCACCGTCCAGAACAGCGCTCATCTCAAGGTTGGTTGCATCGGACGAGGCAACATCAGGCTCGGTCATCAAATAGGCTGAGCGAATTTTACCGTCCAGCAACGGTTTCAACCATTTGTCCTTGTGGGTTTGTGTGCCGTAGCGTTCGATCACTTCCATATTGCCGGTGTCTGGCGCACTACAGTTAAAGCTTTCCGCCGCAAGCTGAGATCGGCCCATTTCCTCGGCAAGGTAAGCATATTCAACGGTTGAAAGGCCGTAGCCAGCGTCAGAGTCGGTAAGCCAAAAGTTCCAAAGCCCCTCTGCCTTCGCTGCACTTTTGAGGCTTTCGAGGATTTCGGTCATGCGGTCTGTAAATTCAAACCGGTTGCCGTTTTTACCGACTTCAGTGTGGTATTCTTCCTCAAGTGGCATCACTTTATCATCGATAAATATGCGAATTTTGTCGCGCAGTTCCTGACCGCGTTTACTTAACCCCAAATCCATTATGCATTCCTCTCTAATTCAGACTGATACAGTTCTTGATAATGTGCCTTGATAGCCTTCCGGTCGATTTTCCCAGAGGCAATAAGCGGCAATTCTTCTTCGCACAGCCAAACTCTGGCTGGTATTTTATATTCGGCCAGATGCTGACGGGTTTGTTCCAATATCGCATCGACGGTCAAGTCTGCGTCGCTCAGGTATACAACAGTGCCGACGATTTCACCTAAATGGTTGCATGGCAGCGAAAAGACCATCACGTCTTCAACACCTTCAATGCCGTGCAAAACGCCTTCAACTTCTAACGAACTGATGTTTTCGCCGCCGCGAATAATGATATCCTTCAAGCGATCGACGATGAAAATATAGCCTTCTTCGTCTTTGTATCCAACATCACCCGAATGGAACCATCCGTCTTTAAAGGCGCGCTCGGTCGCCTCCGGGTTATTCCAGTAATGGGTGACATTCATGACAGACTTCATGCATATCTCGCCGCGTTCGCCCTGCGCCACTTCAACGCCGTTGGGGTCAACAATCCTGATTGCCATAACCGGCGGTGTTGCAATACCAACACTGGTTGGTCGCGCTACATATTCATCACCGGAAAGAACCGAACCCATAGCATTGGTTTCGGTCAGACCGTAGCCAATACCTGGGTTTGATTGCGGCAAGACCTCTTTAATAAGCTTCACATGCTCAGGTGGACGCGCAGCACCGCCGCCGCCCATATCCACTAGTGTGGACATGTTATACTTGCCAGTTTTGGCCAGTTGGGCCATTTCATACGACATGGTCGGCACACCGGTAAAGGAGGTAACACCTTCGGCTTCAACCAGCCGGCAGGCCTCATCGGCGCTCCATTTGTGCATGACAATCAGCTTGCGACCTACCGTCGCCGAAACCATCATCACCGGCAACAGACCAGTAACATGAAAGAAAGGCACCGCAACCAGCATCACTGGTTGGTAATCCTCATGGGTCGGCACCCTGCCCTGCATTTTCAAGCAAAGCGCCAGTACAATCCAGGTAAACAACACGCTAATAACTGCCTGATGGGTTGACGGGGCCCCCTTGGGAAACCCTGTTGAGCCAGACGTATAGAGCATCATCGCAAGGTCATCTGTAGCCATTTCAACTTCTGGCCATACCATCGGCTTCTTGCCGTCCAGCGACGCTTCAAAAGAGCTCATCCTCGGATGGGCATCAAACTTATCTCTGGCCACAATAATTTTGAGGTCTAGTTCGTCTGCAACCGGCAAAAGACAACATCCACGCGGAGTATCGGTCACCGCCAACTTGGCACCGCAATCTTTCATTGCCCAGCCAAGTTCTTCCTCTTTCCACCAGGCGTTCATCAATACGGCAATGCCGCCTGCTGCCACTATGCCCATGTAGGCCACAGGCCATTCGGGGTAATTACGCATGGCAATCGCGACACGGTCGCCTTTTTTAACACCGTAATCGTCAACCAACGCTTGAGCGAACTTAGTGGCTTTGGCGATTGTATCGTTGAAGGTCAACCGCTCGTCACCGTAGACAAGATATTCTTTGTCGCCGTGCCCGAGGAACATC
>JAJFIU010000157.1 GCA_021774695.1 Alphaproteobacteria bacterium
CGGAACCCGGAATTACTCAAGTCCCAATAGCTGACACTCTACCGATCGTAAAATCGGCGAAGTGCCTTGGAAATATAGATAGCGATCTTACCAGACCACCGTCCACATCTCCCTTCCATATCAACTATGTCAAAGAGCAAATCTTGTGTTCTGCTGGTCTGGACTAACCAGATATCGCTTCCCACAAAAAAACCGTCGGTGCGTAACGCGCTATTGGTTGCGCCCCGTCGGTGGAGGCGGGTTATAGGGGGCATACTCGCCCCTGTCAAACCCCTTTTTTCTTTTTTTTCGAAAAAGCCAAACAAACGCTAAAAACAAGGTCTTAGCGGCCAAAAATATCCAAGAACGAGTGTTTAAAGTAATATAATTATAAAGCCGAAGAAGAGCGCCCATAAAGCATGCAGCAAAACTGCCCTAAGACAGTGGTCTGAAAGAAGACAATCTACGTCAATGCCCTGCGATTCCTTCAACTATGGTTTCATCTAGTTCTTGCGATAAGCCTTCAGTATGCGAACGGCCGGGTCAATAATCTGGCCTGACGTATAGGCGTCTTCGCCGCCAGACGCAGTTTTCGCTTGGTGAATTTTATGCACTATATCCATTCCCTTGGTGACACGTGCAAAGGCCGCGAAGCCTTGACCGTCGCCCGAAACAGCACGACCACCGCCCATGTCTAATGATGGCTGGTCACCAATGCAGATAAAAAATGCGGCGCCGCTGCCCGTGCCCACATCGCCGCGCGCAATTGAAACCACTCCATCTTTGTGGAGGATACCCGTCTGCCTGGTTGTCTCATGGCCTACAGGTGGCAACGCCTCGGTTCCCGGCAATACACCGCCCTGGATCACACTGATTTTAGGAGAGCCATTGTCGTTCTCGGGATAGACAGTTCGATAAAAACCACCTTGGGCGATAAGCCCGGCATCAATGTGAGCAAGGAAGCTGCCACCTGAAATAGGCGCCTGATCCATAAGCACTTCAATTTCAATGATGCCTTGCCCGGTTTCCAGAACCACATGAACTGATTTTGCCTGAGCATGCCCAGCCCCCAACAGCAGCAAAGCAACCATAGTAGAACCGCACAAAAAACCCTTCATCACTACACCCTTTAATTTCATTGGGTTTAACGATACGGGCATACCATGCTGAAATGCAAGCTGGTGGTCAGTCAGCGTCAGCTCTGCGAAACGCAAGTAATTCCCTACGATTCTTGGGGCCGAAGGTCAGAAAATGCGGATCAGGTTCATCTTTTGACGCCATTTTTCGGTTGGAATATATGTCAGAGGATTGGACCTGCGCTACGGAGGCTCTATCAATCCCGTATGGTTTAGTTGCGTTCAGACCAAACACTTTAGCGCGCAATGCCGGGGTCATCTCAGAGTATCCGTATTTTTCACGTAGTTCTTCTGAAATCTGGAATGCCCTAAAGGCCTGAATTTGATCTTGCGGCGACCCGTACCAGATCGAATCAGTACCCCAGATCACATTGTCCTCACCCACATAGCGCAGCAATTTACCCATGCCGTGTGCAGCCGAGTCCGGATCCTGCATCAACATCCGCCATGTAGAGCCCAAATCAGCATAGACGTTTGAATTGGTGGCGATCTCATTATCGAGAAGGGATTGTACCAGCGCATCAATACCGTCTTTCCCGGCGCCCGGCTCAAACGCAGTTTCAGCTTTGCCCGGAACAAAGCCGGAGTGGTAAACCAGAAAATTCAGGTCAGGATATAGTTTGGCGACGATGCCGATATCATCTGAACGGCTGTGCTCGTATGATTGTGGACCAAACGGAATACCCTTGTGCACGGCAATGTTTTTAACGCCGAGCGTGCGTGCTTTTTCCAAAAAAGGTATGCCGCTATCCTCATCATGCAACCAGAAACCTTTTCCGTCAGGGCCCCATTGTGTATAGGTTTTCCAAGCCGAAACTTTCCATTTTCGGCTAGCTCATCCATTCTATTCAGATCACCATCCTGATTGGGATTAACCCGACCATGTACAAGCAAACGTTGGCCGCCTTCCTTGCTGTTCATCAATTGTTTGGTAACTTCAGCTTCTTCAATTTTCAGCGGCTCAGAGTCTGGACTGGAGGGCACGAACGTCAACACCATCATATCGGTATCGCTGTCAACAAAGACGTCTTTTACAAACTGATCCCCGGACAAACATTCAAGATAATCAAGACCTTCCATTTCTGCAGTTTTACAGGCCTGAACTTTGGGCAAACCAAAAAACGGTTGCCGCCCCTCGGGAACTTCGTCGCGCCACGCGCCGTATGGGTTTATATAATGGCCGTGCACGTCAAAAATAAACTCGTTGCCCACAACTGCACCCTCAGCAGCCGCGGTTTCAAAACGCGCTTCTTTCCGCACATCAAAAAAACTGCCTGTTTTGCCAGCAGCGGCGTTAACCGCATTTAGCGACAGCAACGTGCTGGCGGCACCGCAAGTGCCAACCAGAAAGCTACGCCTGTCCTGGCCTATTTTTCGCGCAGCAGCGTCGGCATCCAGCATCGCGGCGCGATTGCCTTCAACGCACCGCTTGGGCAGCGGAATGGGTTCAAATTCTCCGTTTGATGCATTGTCAATTTTGATAGGCAGCCGTGCGCCGTCCGGATCGTGGTGATACTGTCTCATAAGAAGTCCCCTCGTATTTCCCCATGTGACAACACTAAAGCCTTTGGCAACCGTGTCCAACTATCTGCGCCAAAATGCCCATAGAGTGCGATAAAATATCTCCGGAAACAAAAGACCCGCCGGGGTTACTTGCGTCGTTTTTCAGAGCTTAATTTTGTTTAAACTCGCGGAGCATTATGGCTAATCGTCCCTCGTAGCTGAATAGCTCGCGAGTCTGGTTCAGGCTATCAGAGAACTGAGCATCAAAGTGGATAGAGTTATAGAGACCCCTATCTTGATCTTTTCCAATATCCGGTTTGCCGGAAACTCTGGGCGACCAATTGGGGCTTAAAGCTGGAATAAAGTTGGAGAGCAGCCCTTGTGCAACCTGGAGCGGTTGAGACGGAGTATGCGGCACATAGGGCCTGAGGGGCCCGGCATCTTCAAAACTGCGATATACGAGATCCTGCTTCATGCCGACCGCAGCCCGTGCGACCTGGCCAAGGAACAGGCGGTTTTGATAATCGGACATACCAATGCCCGTATCGGATTTACCCAACGACCCAAGGACCCAGTCCGCCAATGACAAAACAGCACCATCTTCAAGCACAATGTAACTATCGCGTAAGCTATCAATATCCACCGGCTGGGCTTTAGGGTTGAAACGCGGAAAAACAGGCACGTTCAACGGCGGATCATCTGATTGTGCCCACGCACCGTTAGCCAGCAAGGCACACAAGAAAACCACAGAGGCAAAACAAAGCAAGAGCGAGCTTGGCCGAACAATTAGTCTGTATTGTAACGGTGCCATCCCCGTTGGCATAATAGCTAGCGCTCCCCAACCTATATTGGCCAATTTATCAACATGGAGTATGGCTGTAAAACAATAATAGTTGGGCGCAAATATGGCGCGTTAATTCTTTCCTTGAAAAACCGTGCGATTTCTTCTCTTATCCTGTGGGGTCTTCGCAATTTGAGCCATAAGTTAGGTTAATCATGACTTTATGCGCACGCACAGATATTAAAGGCGCCTTGATCGGCTGCTTTCAAAATAGATTGGCCGGCTAAACCAAATGTCAGAAGTAAAAAAACTCAAGATTTTGTACCACCACCGCGTCGCGGCGCAGGACGGACAAAGTGTTCATATCCGTGAACTGGTGGCTGCTTTTGAACGCCTGGGCCACGAAATCATATTTGTTGGTCCTTCAATCCGCCCCACTGCTCTGGGTGACGAAAACGAGCTATTGGCGTTTGCGCGTCGTATTCTGCCACTGTTTGCCCTTGAGCTACTGGAACTGGCATATGGTGTCCGAGTCTATTTCAAACTTCTAGCGGCCTACAAACGTCATAAACCGGACTTTTTATACGAAAGGTATAATCTGTTTCTTCCGGCAGGAACCTGGTTAAAAAAGAAAACTGGTATCCCCTATTTTGTTGAGGTGAATGCACCGTTGTCCGAAGAGCGTGCCACATACAGCGGCCTCCACCTTCGCCGTATCGCACGTTATTTTGAGCGTATGACCTTTCAAAATGCTGATAGGTTATTTCCGGTTTCTGGTGCACTGGCGGATATTATCTGCACCATGGGCGCGCCGCGATCTAATATTACAGTCCTTCACAACGGCATAACTCCGTCCGAATATGAAACCGCCGACGGCTCGGCCATAAGAGCGGAGTTTGGACTGGATAATAAAATTGTTCTTGGGTTTATTGGCTTCATCCGGGAGTGGCATCGTCTGGATAGAATCATTCAGATTTTAAAACACCACGGCACAAACCCGGATCTGCATTTGCTCGTGGTCGGTGACGGCCCAGCCATCGATGACTGTGTTAAGCTTGCCGCAACATTGGGCGTAAGCCACCGTGTCCACTGTGTTGGCTTTAAAGACCGTGACGCCATACCTGACCATTTGGCAGCAATGGACATCGCGTTGCAACCCGCAGTGACAGACTATGCGAGCCCCTTGAAGCTATTCGAGTATTTAATTGCAGGATTAGCAACCATTGGACCAAACCAACCCAACATACGAGAAATATTAACGCACCGGGAAACTGGCCTATTGTTCGACCCACAAAATTTCGAGGAAGCGGAGAAAGCGATAATTGAACTCTCACAAGATACAAACCTGAGAAACCGCCTCGGAAAAGCCGGTCAAAAATTAATTGAAAGTCAAAAATATACTTGGGCGCACAACGCGGAGGAAATAACAATCCTTGCCGTCAGAGCCATGGATCAGCCTTAACTTCACTATGCGCTCGTAATGTAAGCCTTTAACGCTTCCGCTTCTTGCTCAGTTTCCTGCATGCGCTCCTTAACAACGTCGCCGATAGATATCATGCCCTTAAGAGTGCCGTTTTCCACAACTGGGACGTGACGGATACGACGTTCGGTCATCATAACCATCAATTGCTGGACACTGTCTTGCGTGGCGCATGTAATCACCGATTTAGTCATCAGTGTTGCCACGCCGTCTTTAAGAACTCCGCCTCCACGTATAGCCAAGCCCCGCACTACATCGCGCTCCGAAATGATGCCGCATAATTTACCTGCCCGCATAATTGGAATAGCACCAATTCTTCGCTCGCCGAGCAGTTTCGCTACTTCCAGAACACTGCAGCTGTCCTCAAGCGCAATAATTTCGCTGTCTTTGGATTCTAGAATTTTTCCAACATTCATACGGGTTCTCCTGATTGGAGCCCAGCCGAAGCCCGACCGGGCCTTTTTGCATATATAAACAGTATGCACATTTTGACCGACGCGTGCAAAAGCAATCAACACGTTCGGTGTGGTCACGCTGAACGATAGTGTGCAGCAATGTCACACCCCGTTGGTGGCAGTTGGTGAATAGGCGTAAAGCTGATAGAGCACTGTGGTTCTGAAAAAAAACATACTAGTGAAAGCGTTTTAGATGAAAAAGATACTGATAATCGCCGTGTCCGTGCTGGCAATCGGGGCTATCTCATATTGGGGCCTAACAGTATTGGTAAGCATTCAGGGCGTTGAATTATCTATCCACGGCAAGATTGCAATGGCGATCGGCATTTTATTTACCCTCGGTATTGGCATTGGACTGATGTCGTTGGTCTTTTATTCCAACAAACACGGGCATGATGAAACCGTATATCATTCAGTTGATCAAGTTGACGAGGACGAGACTGATCGTTAAACAAAACCGTCGCATCTACATTTCACCCGGAGCATAAAAACGTGAGCATGTCTGATTTTCAGGATTTTTGGGCCCTTGTATTGGATGTATGGAGTAACGGTTTTTACGGCGTTGATATTGGCCAGTTTATCGTTGCATTAAGCATTTTCATTGTCTTGATGCTGGTAAGAAATCTTTTTACTCGTTTGCTGCTGAGGCGATTGGAAAAATTGGTCTCGAAAACCGACACACAATTAGACGACAGCCTTGTGGAAGCCCTGCGTAACCCAATTCGGTTTATCCCAGTCGTACTCGGAGTATTTTTCGCCAGCACCTATCTCAGCCTGTCAGAAGAACTGCAAACATTTGCGACTAATGTGAACCGCAGTCTTATTGCCTTCACAATCTTTTGGGCTTTGTACCGAATATCCGACCCGCTGAGCGAGATCATGATGCGGGCAGCACATATCCTGACAGCATCGATGATCCAATGGCTCTCTAAAGCGATCAAAATTGCTTTTGCTTTATTGGGCGCTGCGACAATCCTGGAAATTTGGGGAATCGAAGTTGGTGCCATAATTGCGGGGCTGGGCCTATTCGGCGTCGCTGTTGCATTGGGTGCGCAGGATCTATTCAAAAACCTTATTGCGGGACTTTTTGTGATCGGCGAGCAACGCTTTCAGCCCGGTGATTGGATTTTGGTTAAGGGTATTGTGGAAGGCACTGTTGAAGAAATAGGCTTCAGAACCACGACCATCCGGCGGTTTGATAAGGCTCCTGTATATGTTCCCAACGCCGCGCTTTCTGATAATGCCGTTACCAACTTCTCGCGGATGACCTATCGCCGCATCAAATGGGTTGTCGGACTAGAATATGGTTCTTCGGCCACTCAGCTCAATCAGGTTCGAGATGCGATCGAAGACTATATTTCCAACAACGATGATTTCGTAAAGCCGGACGAGACTTCCACTTTTGTACGTATTGACAGCTTTTCTGACAGTTCGATCGATGTTTTACTCTATTGCTTCACCCGGACGACTGACTGGCTAGACTGGTTGGCGATAAAGGAACAGCTGCTACTTGAAATCAAAGGAATTGTTGAAGTTGCAGGGACAGGCTTTGCCTTTCCAAGTCGTAGTTTATATTTGGAAGCAATCGGCGATGACCTTGAAGTAGCCCCGCTTCATTTTGCCAATAAACAGAATGGGCCGGAGACTTCAACGCTGGGAGAAAACGAATGACCGAACGCCGCGTGACAATACGTACCGTGCCGCAGCCTGCAGACCTTAATGTCAACGGCAATATTTTTGGTGGCTGGGTGCTTTCCCAAATGGATATCGCTGGCGCTACTGTCGCCAAGGCCCGCGCCAACGGACCGGTCGCGACCGTAGCGGTTGAAAGTATGAAATTTCACCTACCGATAGAAGTCGGCGATGTGGTCAGCCTATATGCTGATATCGAAAAGGTGGGTAAAACGTCCATCGCTGTAGCAATAGAAGTGTTCGCGGAGCGCGGGCCAAATGCACAAGAACACAAAGTCACCGAAGGCTGTTATATTTTTGTAGCTGTTGACAGAAATGGCAAACCCCGCCCAATCGAGGCCTAGTCTGTAGCGGATATCATCACTTTTGGCAGAGTTTATTTTGGTTTTTCGGGCTCACTTGGCTTTGCGCCAGAATCGGTGGGGGGTGGCTCAACTCCCTGGCCTACTTCAATGCCTTTTCGGTCCAGTTCGGCAGTGCAAAAATTGGCGACTTTACCGAGATACTCTTGCATTTCAGGCGTTACCGCATTGCGCGTAAGCTGAACAGACATATCCAAGTATGCCTCAAAGCTAAGCTGCTTCTTAAACTCTCCTATTGTGCAATCACAAAGTGGCTTGCATGTCAGTTCGCCGAATCCTGGAACACAGCCATTCATGCAGCGCTGGTGATCAAGTGTCAGAAGGTCTTCAGGGATAGGGGTTTGTTGGGCTAGCGCTGAATGCTCCGCATACAAAACCCCTGAAAGTGAAAATACTATAGCCATGGCAAATTTGGCGCTAAAGAAAGATGAAAATTTCACGGTAACTCCCCGGTCACAATTATTTGTTAGTTTGCCTCTCGACAATCGCCAAACGCAATCACATATTCTGGTCTGCCCCTGTTTCCTTTTTACGGGAACAAACAGGAGCATAGCGTGGAACGGATATAACTGGCAATTGAGGAAAAATCATGGCTGTTGCAACTTTTGGTGCCGGATGTTTTTGGGGCGTGGAAGAATTGTTTCGTACCCTTGACGGTGTATCAGAAACAACGGTTGGATATATGGGCGGCCAAACCGGCAATCCCACGTACCAGCAAGTCTGCACCGATACCAGCGGCCATGCCGAAGTTGTGCAGGTTATCTACGATCCCAATGTTATTGCGTTTGAAAAACTGGTAAAAATATTCTTCGAAAACCACAATCCAACCCAGCTCAACAGGCAGGGCCCCGATTTTGGTAGCCAATACCGGTCTGTAATTTTTTACGCCGATAAAAGTCAACAAGAAGTAGCCACGCGCTTGAAAACCGAGCTGGAAGCTTCCGGGAAATTTAGCAAAAACATCGTTACCGCCATTGATCCAGCGGCGGACTATTGGCCAGCTGAAGACTATCACCAACAATATTTATTGAAGCGTGGCATGACAAGCTGCCACATTTAACATGTTTACCTGGCATAGTTGCGCCAGGCCCGCCTACGGTTAGGCTGCTTGTTTTTTACCGTTACAATTTTGGCAAATACCGTGCAATTCCAACGTCTGACCTTTAATTTGAAAAGATTGTGCAGTGGCAGCGCTTGTCACCGCCTTGCCCAGCACGTCAGACGATACTTCTTCAACAACTCCACAAACATCGCAAATCAGAAATTGGCTTACATGATCGCTGCCGGGATGGGGACAACCAATGTACGCATTGAGCGATTCAATTTTATGAACAAGCCCCTCTTCCATCAGGAAATCCAAGGCACGATATACGGTGGGAGGTTTTGCTGACCCGCCCTGCGTTGCAAGCTGGTCAAGCAGATCATAGGCTTTAACGGCTTTATGACCCTGCCAGATCATAGTTAGTATGCGCCGTCTCAAATCAGTGAAACGAGAGCCCCTTTCGGCGCAAATTTTTTCAGCTTCCTCAACTGCATTTTCAATACAAACTTCGTGATTATGAGTATGTGCCACGACAAATCCCCTGCGTTTTCGGCATCATATACCGAAGCGCGAGGGGATTCTAGTGTCTTCCAACCTGTAGCCTACGCAATTTCAGATCGTTGGATAATCGCGCTATGCAATAGTCCGGCAATACTGAATTCCAAGGCAGCACTCATATTCACATGTGTTCGTCCTATTGCATCGCCATACTGATCTGCGACGCGTTTATCCGGTCGACAATTGCCGCACTAAATTCAGTAATTGAACTGTCATCCATAAGATCAGCCACAGTATTCTGCGCCGCATTCCGCACAGTGGGGTCAACATTTTGGATTGCTGCAGCATAACTTGCAACGAATTCAATGTGTTCTGGATGATCTGCAAGGAACTCCTGAACCGCCATCATAACTTCTGGCTTGAACCCAACTTCGCTCACGGGTGTGTATTCGCCGAGGCTCAGTGAAAGAACCGGTTTACGCATGCGCCAAAGAATTTTAGTTTTACGCAGCATGGTATTGTCCACAGCCAAAATCGTAGGCATTCCGTAGCCAACTGGCTCACCATTTGTGCCCCCAAACTCTGTCGGAATACCCAATTGTTTGAAGTCCCACGGCATATTTGCCCCCTGATTATAAGCAACCGTCTCGATAAACCCAGAAAGAGATCGTATGCCCATGGCAACGGCATATTCCAGTATTCCCGTATATAACTCGTAAAACACAGGTTTTCCAGAAGCGCTTCGATATTTCGTATCCTTAATGAAATAACGCGACCATTCATAGTGCTCTGGACCAACAGGTTGATCGGCAAGAACACAGCTATCTTTAAAGATAGTATTTAACTGAGTTGGACCAACTGTCGGGCACATCCGCATTCCGCCAATGATGTGCATGTCGGGGTCGAGTTTGAGGAAATACGTGGTTTCTTCAGTGTCAAATTGGTCGATTTCAAAACCGTCTGGCTTGGCAAGTTTTTTCCAGCCACGCTCTTTGACAAAAATTTCGTGCCGCAATTGAAACATTTCTTCAAGTACGGAGAGGTAGAGATGTCTGTTAACTTTATCAATGACATGAATCATGGAGCTTCTCCTAATGCAGGTTGGAAAAGCAGATTAACCTAGTCTTACAGAAAACTCTCTAACAGTATTCCACCATGGGTACACGCAATGGTTTAGTGAAACAACCCATACCTGATTGCTTTTGCAACCGCGCCGTACAAACTTCTTACTCCAAGTTTTTGTTTGATGTTCGCAGAATGTCGATTGATGGTATTGATACTCACCCCCGTAATTATCGCAATATCGCCGGGTGACTTATCTTCAGCCAAGAATTTTAAGACATTCAACTCAGTCGGGGTGAGCGTTGACATGTCCGGGTGGGGCACCCGCCCTAACCTATCCGGCATCAAGCGCTGTCCATATTCTTTCAATAAAATATCTCGCGCTTTTCTGTGCGCCTGCATGGCGATTGTATGAAGAATTCCCCGAACTTCAGGATTTTGTTTGAAATTGCGGCCAGCCATGGACACCAAAGCCAGTTCTCGTGCGCTAACGCGAAGTGGGATAACCAAACCCTCGCGCAAGTCTGCTTCCCATGCTTCCCTAAAGATTTGATACTGATTTTTAGCAAGATCTTTCTGGGCCATCAGTTCAGACCAATAATAGGGTCTGCCATCATTATCGATGCCATTGTCATGTTGTGCGATGGCATCTTCCAGATAATATCCATTCGAAATATAATGATTGACCCAAGGAGTATCCCAGTTCCCGAACATCGGTTTTCGGTCAGACAAACACTCCAAGCCATACATATTTGTGCAAATAAAATGCTGTATATCGTACTGGTTCATCACAACTTGGACCAAGGCTTCCAGTTCGCGAACGCTGCTGACCGTGTTAATTTCATCCAGAAAATTTTTAACGGCTGTAAACATAGTCAATCCGGATTGTTGGCAAAGTGCCACTGAAATTTCTGACGTAAAGTTTTCTCAAGTATTTAATGGTAAAAACAACCTTCTCTGTTTTTGATTAACCATCCAGCCCTAAACGACTTCACTCTCGTACGTCCAACAATTCCAGAACCACACCGTTTAAAGAATTAACACCGGTTTCAATGGTTGGTGCGGCATCAGGGGCGAAAAACGGCGAATGCAGGCTAGACAATACAGTTTCGCCGCGCGCCGCGGCAGCCGCCTTTTCGGTGTTGACTGCCCCAAGCCAAAAAATGACACTCGGGATTTTATCTTCCGTCCGGCCAAAATAGGCAAAATCCTCTGCCCCCATAACCGGTGACAGTGTTTTCACGTTATCGTCGCCTAGCGTGCTGCTCAAAGCTTCTTTCACTCGACCGCTGAGCTGCGGGTCATTATATGTTGCAGGTGTCGCCTCGCTATAGCTAACTTCTGGCCACAGCGCCTCTGGCAGTCCCATAGACTGAGCCTGAGCCAACGCAATTCTCTTAATACCAGCCAACAGATTGGCTCGAACTTCCTCGGTGTAGGATCTGACAGTCAACTGCAAGTGCGCGTTGTTGGAAATAATATTATGCTTGGTACCGGAGTGGATCGAACCAACAGTAACCACACCTGATTCAAGCGGAGACGTTTCCCGGGACACCAATGTTTGAAGCGCAACCACAATATATGAGGCCAAAACTACCGGGTCTTTTGTCGTATGCGGGTAAGCACCGTGCCCGCCAACACCCTTAATTGCAATGTCAACCGAATCAACATTTGCCAGAGCGTAGCCCGATGCCAGCCCAACCTGTCCCGCAGGCAAACTTGCGCTGGTATGCAGTGCAATATTATAGTCGGGCTTGGGAAATTTATCAAACAACCCGTCTTCGATCATCGCTTTTGCCCCGCCAACACGTTCTTCTGCCGGCTGACCCACCAGAACAACAGTGCCATTCCAGGTATCACGGTTGGCAGACAACCGCCGGGCAAGCCCAACCAACGATGTCATATGAATATCATGGGCGCAGGCATGCATCACCGGCACGGTTTTGCCGCTGTCATTCAACCCTGTGGCTTTGCTGGCGTAATCTAGTCCTGTTTGCTCTTGCACCGGTAAGCCGTCCATATCTGCACGAACTAAAACGGTCGGCCCCTCACCGTTTTTCATAACTGCAACAACACCGTATCCGCCAACGCCTTCCGTTACGTCGTAACCAACTGACCGCAGTTCGGTGGCAATCCTTCGGGACGTTTGCTCTTCATGAAACGACAGCTCTGGATTCTGGTGCAAATGCAGGTATAAGTCCTGAAGATAGGTCTTGTCACTTTGGTCCTGCGCTTGGGATGCCTCCAGTGGAACCATCATCAGTAAGCAAAACAGACCTGCCTTTAACCTACAGCCCAAACCCCAGTAAATGCTTGTTGTTGATCTCAAGTTCATTTTCGCTGTCCCCGGTAAAATATATTGATAGTTACTGACTATATTTTAGACTATGCCGCTTCCTTTTGGCGCGATTGTAACATGGCGGTGTGTTGACACTGACAAAATCAAACCATAGGCCAACATCCATGTCAGCATCGCAGAACCGCCGTAAGAGATCAGGGGCAACGGCACGCCTACAACGGGCAGTAGCCCCATAACCATGCCCACATTAATCAGGACATACAAAAATAGTGTAATCGCCAACCCAGAAGCCAGTAACCGGCCAAATTGATTGCGGCAACCAATGCCCATTAACAACCCGTAGCCCAGAACTATCGCATAGAGAGCCAGGATAACGGCGGCGCCCATCAGTCCAAATTCTTCAACCAGTGCTGTGAAAATAAAATCGGTTTTCATTTCCGGCAAAAAATTCAAATGACTTTGCGTGCCTTCCAAAAAACCCTTGCCTGTCGTCCCACCAGACCCAATTGCTATCTTTGACTGCGCAATTTGGTATCCCGCACCCAGCGGATCAGACTCAGGGTCGATAAAGGTTAGAATTCGATCTCTCTGGTATTCCCGAAGAAACTGCCATGCAACGGGAATTGCCGCGGTGATCGCCACTCCAGATACGACAAACAACCACGCCGGCACACCAGCAAGAAACATCACAGCAACGCCGCCAACAACAATCATAAGTGCTGTACCGAGGTCAGGCTGCCTAACAACCAGCGCAAAAGGAATAATCAATAGTAGTAATGGCACCACGAGTGAACGAAGACTTCTGCTCTGGAAATAATTTCGCCCATGAAAATAACGGGCAAGCGCCATCACAGTCGCAATTTTTACTAGTTCAGAGGGCTGAAGACGCATAAAGCCAATATCAAGCCAACGCTGGCCGCCCATTCCGGAATCACCCACAAATTCCACAGCCAAAAGAAGTAAAACCCCCAAAAGCCAAGCGGGGTAGGCCAATGCCATCCAATATCTGATGTCCACTACAGCAATGACCAACATCAAAACCAATGCCACGCCGAAACGAACCATTTGCCGGCTTGCCCAAGGGTCCCACGTCCCGTCAGCAACAGAATAAAGCATAGCAAAACCCGCGGACGCCAACAATATAGTGGCGAGTACAATTCCCCAATTTAGACTAACAATCCGTTGCAATACGGATTTCTCAACCTTGCGAGGGCCGAACATCCGGGCATTTCCCATTATGTTTGCCCTTCTGGTCTTGGTGTATTTAGCTTGTTGGCCAACGCAAAGTCCATAATTTTTCGCGCCAGCGGAGCCGCTACACTTGAGCCACCACCCCCGTGCTGCACCACGACAGACACCGCAACTTTAGGCGCTTCCACTGGCGCATAACCAACAAACAACGCATGATCTCTGGATTTCCAAGGCAGTTCGGCATTATCGATAACGCCGCCGTCTGTCGCCCGTTCTGCCAGCGTTATTCGGCGAACCTGTGCTGTTCCGGTTTTTCCAGCTTGGGCAAGGGCAGATTTTTTTCGGGCATAGTCATGTGCCGTCCCTCCCGGTTCCATGACCATTGCCATGGTTCGTTGAATTGTCGCGAGATGAAATGGATTAACATCGAGTGTCGGAAAAAATGCGGCACTGTCTTTTTTGCTGTTCACCAGCCGAGGAACAACCGCCATACCGCTAGCCAATCGAGCGGTCATCACAGACAGTTGCAGCGGGGTTGCCAACATCGCACCCTGCCCAATCGCAACATTCAATGTTTCACCCAACTGCCACGATTGTTGCTGATAAACCCTTTTCCAGTCACGGGTTGGCACCAACCCTTCCTTTTCGCCGTCAACGCCTACATTGAATATCGTTCCCAACCCAAACCTCTTGGCCATATCTGCAATCAGGTCAATATCCAATTTTTCAGCGACCTTGTAAAAATAGACATCACAACTTTTTGACACCGCCTGCATCAAATCCATTTTCCCGTGCCCGCGTTTTTGCCAGCAATGGAAAGTATGATCGCCGAGCCGGTGCTTACCGCCGCAGTGAAACGTGGATTCGTTTGTAATCAAGCCTTGCTCAAGCGCCGCCAAGGCAACAAGCATCTTTATTGTCGAGCCGGGAGGATATTGGCCCGAAACACTTTTGTTCAACAGGGGGCTGCGCGGATCTTTGAGCAAAGATTGCCAGTTAGCATTGCTGATACCTCTGGTGAACTCGTTTGGGTCGTAGCCCGGCGATGAAGCCATCGCTAGAATATCACCGCTTGCAATATCAAGAACAACAGCGCCGGCGGCCTCTTCGCCTAGCTGATCTGCAACATAACGCTGCAGCGCCATATCAAGCGTTAAATGCAGATCCTCGCCTTTAGCTGCTTCTTCGCGGGGTGGCAGTTCTCTGATTTCGCGGCCAACAGAGTTGACTTCGACGCGCCGTGTGCCGGACGCTCCGCGCAGCTGGGGTTCATACCTGCGCTCCAACCCCTGCCGCCCCACTTTAAATCCCGGCAGCTGGTAAAGTGGACTTTTATCAATGTCTTTATCGTCAGGACTAGCCAAGTAGCCAATCAAATGTGCGATCGAATTACCACCGGGATATAGTCTGCTTAAGCCCGCATCAGTCTGAACGCCGGGCAACAAAGGAATTTCCACGTTCAGGCGACTAAAAGTCTGCCAGTCCAGGCCCTGTGCCAGCGTTACTGGCACAAATTGGCGCTGGCGTTTAATTCTTCGCTCAATTCGGGCCAATCGGCGATCATCAATTTCGATAATCTGCTGCACTTTTTTTAGTGTGGGCTGTAATTGATCGGTTTGCTCTGGTACCAGCAAAACTCGCAAGTCCTGAGTATTGGTCGCTAATTTTTCACCGTTTCTATCAAAAATTTCGCCACGCTCTGGGGCTATAAGCCGAATGGAAATACGATTTTTATCCGCCCTCAATCGGTATTTTTCGCCGTTGACAACTGATAAATAATATAGCCGCGCTCCAAGCGCCGCTAGAGCAAGTCCTTGCAAACCGGCAAGCAGCAACACTCGCCGCGAAAATGTTTGATATCTTAATCCTTCCCGCATCCCTGTCCTACAACATTAAACGGCGCAGTCGCCCAAGAACAAAGGCAACTGGCGCATAAAAGAATGATGTCACAAGCCACTGCAAAAATACAGCATTCAGCGAGAGGAGCGAGCCCTCAATCACAGACATAATCAACCATGAAAGGGCAAACAGTGAAAGAGCCATGACCGTGAAGACCATCCAGTGAACGCCTCGGTTTTTACCGCGGTAATGTTTCAACTGATTCAAAACAAATAGTCTGGTAAGCAACAAACTCACAATATTCACGCCAAGTGGCACACCCACCCAAAGGTCAAGTAGCAACCCTAGAAGGAAACATGCCCCGTAGGGCATCAAGAGCGGTCGTGAAGAAAGCCAATAGAAGCAGGAAATCATGACCAGATGCGGCATGGCGTAGCCTGCGACACCGCTTCCCAACGGCAAAAGCATGATCATTGCCAACAAAAGGCTTACACCCACCGGCATAAAGCCAGCAAAACCCAGAACGCCCGACCTTTTTGTAGAAGCTGGCATTATTGCGGTCTTCCTGCCGAATTGGGCTCAACTATTGGCTGTTTCACCTCCGGTGGCAATGGACGGTAATCCATCACCCTAACAAAATCCAGCGACCCCAAAGCACTCAATGGTCGCACCTTTAGTATGTCATCGATAATTTCTGTAATTTGACCAACCGGCACGTCTGGCGGAAACAATCCACCATGACCGGAGGTAATAATTCTGTCCCCAACCTGCACGCTGCTGTTGGCGGCTAGAAAACGAAGATGCATGAAAGGTTCATTTAGTCCAACTGCGATTGCAACGTCGCCCGTTCGTTCAAGACGAACCGGCACACGACTATTCAAATCAGATATCAACAAAACTCGGGTGGTCCAATATCCCACCTCAATGGTTCGCCCAACCAATCCCAACTCATCAACAACCGGTAGATTCGCAGCAATGCCATCACCCGACCCGGCATTGATAAGGACACTTCTCTCGAATGCACCACCTCCGACCCCGATAACATGAGCGGTTGCAACAGGAGCAATTTCACGTTGCGGCACTTTGAGAATTTGACGTAGCTGTTCGTTTTCTTGGATTAGCCGTTGGGCCGCTTCACGCCATTGGCGTAACTTGCCGTTTTCGTCGCGCAGTATTTGGTTTTCCAGATATATGTCAGAAACACCAGCGATCCGCTCCATGCCGGATTGCGCCGCTCGTATTGGACCTGCGAGCGTTGCTAGAACCGGGGCGGCTACATCATTAGCGTAGCCCCTCAATTGCCGTGGAAATCCAGGGCCGAATATCTCTAGTGCCAGCAAGGCCAACGCCAGCGACATATACAGCCAGAAGGCGTCGCGGCCGCGTCCGGTCCGCCGAAGACGAGTGGATTGACCAGTTGTCTGCACGGACGGGCTCAGCCTAACGTCTCCCTCTGCTTAACGGTTCATTTGCTGTGGATGCAGTCGCTGCGTTAGTAGCTTTCCGTCAAAACAAGCCGCAATGTCTCATCCTCAAGGGCGCGGCCGGTTCCGAGCGCCACACACGTAAGCGGCTCTTCAGCTATGGTGACCGGCAGACCGGTGGCGCGCCTGATCACTGTATCCATATCTTGCAACAATGCGCCGCCACCCGTAAGCACAACACCTAAGTCCACAATATCTGCAGCAAGTTCCGGCGCTGTTTGCTCTAAGGCCACTTTAACCCCTTCAACAATAGCACTCACAGGTTCAGACAATGCTTCGGCCACTTGTAGCTGATTAATTTCCAGCTCCTTGGGCACACCGTTCATCAGGTCTCGGCCCTTGATGGTCATGGTTTTACCAACCCCGTCTTCTGGGATAAGCGCTGTGCCAATTTCTTTCTTGATCCGCTCAGCAGTAGCCTCACCAACCAGCAGATTATGGTTGCGGCGGATGTAAGCGATCAAGCCTTCATCCATTTTGTCGCCGCCCACGCGTACCGATGTGGCAAATACGATACCACACAGTGAAAGCACCGCAACTTCGGTGGTGCCGCCACCAATATCAACAACCATCGACCCCTGGGGTTCGGTTACCGGCAACCCAGCGCCAATCGCCGCCGCCATTGGTTCGTCTATCAAATAGACTTTACGCGCCCCGGCTTGTTCAGCAGATTCCTGAATTGCCTTGCGCTCTACCGCCGTTGATCCGGATGGCACACACACAACAACTTGCGGGCTGGCAAAAGATCGATTGTGCACTTTTTGAATAAAGTGTTTGATCATTTTTTCCGCGATATGAAAGTCAGCAATAACGCCGTCACGAAGTGGCCTGATAGCCTGAATGCCATGCGGGGTACGACCTAACATCAACTTGGCTTCGTCGCCCACAGCAATGACGCGGTCACGCCCTTGCTCTGTTTTAATCGCGACAACTGATGGCTCATTGAGAACAATGCCCCGGCCTTTCACATAAACAAGTGTGTTGGCCGTGCCCAAATCAATGGCCATATCTGAGGAGAACATCCCGAGCAGCTTGGAAAGCATTTAGCGCCTCATAACTGTTGAAAAAACTTTTACCTCACTTGAGGCCTAAAGCTGGTTATGGGCCACTTATAGCATCGACACAAGCCTGTAGGCTCCTTCTAATGCAAAAGAATTCACTTTTTTTGTCACATTTTCGCAAAAAAGATGAATTCCGGCAGTTTAATGGCAAAAAACTGCCGGACTTTAGTAAAATTAAGGCCTTATCCAGTCGCGGCCAAGGCATTTTTCTTGCGTTTGACCAGCAATTTATTTGCCGCAGCAACATAGGCACGCGCAGCAGCGGTCACCGTGTCCTCATGCGCGCCCTGACCGTTGACGGTGCGCCCGTCCTCCTCAAGACGAACGGTGCATTCTGCCTGAGCGTCGGTTCCTTGGGTAATCGCATGAATTTGAAACAATACGAGCTTCGGTGAGAAGCCAACAAGCTGCTTAATTGCGTTGAAAGCAGCATCCATTGGTCCTGAGCCATAAACCAGTGTTTTGCACTCTTCGTCGTCGATAGTCATGGTCAAATCTGCGACCGACGTACCGTCCGATGATGTATGCGTGTTCAGCGAAATAACCTGTAGCTGATTAGACGCTGTTGCTACTTCGTCGTCGACCAGGGCAATGATGTCTTCATCATAAATTGTCTTCTTGCGATCAGCGAGTTCCTTGAAGCGCTTGAAACAGTCCTGAAAAGCGTTGTCCCCGACTTCGTACCCAAGCTCTTTCAGCTTGTCGGCAAATGCAGCCCGACCTGAAAGTTTGCCCATGACCAACGTCGTTTTGGTTACGCCGACAGACTCAGGGGTCATAATTTCGTAAGTTTCAGCGGCTTTAAGCATACCGTCTTGGTGAATGCCCGATTCGTGCGCAAAAGCGTTGGCACCGACAATCGCCTTGTTGTTCTGAACATTGAAACCAGTCACGGTCGAGACCAGTTTACTGGCCCGTAGTATCTCTGTTGTTACGATATTTGTGGTAAAAGGCATGACATCCGACCGCGTGCGAAGCGCCATGACCACTTCTTCCATGGCGGCATTTCCGGCACGTTCGCCTATACCGTTAATAGTACATTCAATTTGACGCGCGCCGCCCATCACTCCGGCCAGTGAATTTGCTACAGCCAGTCCCAAGTCATTGTGACAATGGGTAGAGAAAATTGCCTTGTCGGCATTGGACACATTTTCAATCACATCCCTGAACATTTTTCCGTATTCGTCCGTTGTCTTATATCCAACGGTGTCGGGCAAGTTAATCGTGGTCGCCCCGGCTTTTATCGCGGTATCAACGGCGCGGTAGAGAAAATCCATATCAGTTCGGGTTGCGTCTTCCGCGCTCCATTCAACGTCATCGACATAATTGCGGGCCCTGCTAACCGAATTGTGGATTGCCTCAATCACAGCATCAGGCTCCATTTGAAGTTTTACCTTCATATGAAGTGGGCTGGTCGCAATAAATGTATGAATTCTGCCGCTGGCAGCGGGCTTGATCGCTTCGGCTGCCCGATCAATGTCACCAAGCGCGGCTCTGGCGAGCGAGCATACCGTCGAATTTTTCACTTGTTTGGCAATTTTATTGACGCAGTCGAAGTCGCCGTTTGACGCAATGGCAAAGCCTGCCTCAATAATATCCACGCCCATGGTCTCGAGCGTTTCAGCGATGCGTAGTTTTTCTTC
>JAJFIU010000158.1 GCA_021774695.1 Alphaproteobacteria bacterium
CTGGCGCTGGCGTTTTCCATTCGCGGCCGGGCATCCGGCGCCGTCGGGTACACGATACCCCATCCTGCCTGATAATCCAGTCTATCTTACCGTCTGGCAAGGAGATACGTCGTTTTTCGAAACAGCAATTGCGAAACGGGCGAATATACCGGTTACAAACGCCTATAAATTGGTACACGACGGCGGGAATATGGGGCTTACCCGGTTGTTTGAAGTGACCAACATGCCACCCCAGTTTCTAAACATGGCACGGGCAGCGCTTGATGTATCAGCGGAGATGGTTGCCACAGGCGGTGATGATCGGGATACTTACAAGAAATTGATGATCGAACGGGTGCTGACGCAGGTGGAAGATGAAGTAGATACCGAAAATCTTGATTACCTTATTGGTAAACTTGGTGCAGTCCCTTCTGGGGCTATAGCGCACTCTGCGGCTTAGGTTTTGCGGTAAACGGTGGAATCAGGCCCGGCTTTTGCCGGGCTTTTTGATTTTAGCGTGATAGCCCCGGTAACCAAAGCGCAATTTCAGGCCAGATTAGCACGGCTATGAGGCCCAGAAGCTGCAGGAATACAAATGGGATTATGCCGCGGTAGATATGCCTCAGCGATACCAAGTGGCCCGCCGCACCTTTCATATAGAATAGTGCAAAACCAAAAGGCGGCGTCAGGAAGCTGGTTTGCAGATTGACCGCCATCAATATGGCAAACCACATGGTGGTCATGCCGGGATCGGCCAGATGATCGCCAAAATCCAGATGGGCGATGATCGGCGCGAACACGGGCAGAATTATAAGGGTTATTTCGATCCAGTCGAAAAAGAAGCCTAGTATGAAGACTGCAATCATAATTATCAGCAGCACTACCCACGCACTGGTTCCGCTCGCCTGAATGATACTAAGTATCTGGTCATGGCCACCTAGCAGCGCAAAAACATATGAAAAAGCAGTTGCCCCTACAAACAAGCCAAACAGCATGGTCGAGGTCAGGGTGGATTGCTCAACCACTTGTTTCAACACATTGAATTTGAGCTCACCGCGAAACAGCGCCAGCAGGAGTGCGCCGAAAGCGCCTACACCGCTGGCTTCGGTCGGGGTAGCAAAGCCGCCAAATATAGAACCAAGTACGGCGATAATCAGCACTAGCGGCGGCAGAAAACTACGGGCAATCATTGATACCGATAGTGGCTCGTCGCCGGCTTTGCTTGCCAGCGGCGGCGCCAGCGCCGGGTTCAGGACGGTGCGAACCAAGATGTAAAGCAGATATAGCCCCGCCAGCAGCAGGCTTGGCACCACAGCCGCTAAAAATAGCCCACCAGCGGATGTGCCCAGCAAGTCGGCCATAACCACCAGCATGATAGAAGGCGGCAGCAGGATACCCAAAGTGCCGGATGCCGCGATTGTGCCGGTTGCCAGCGGTCGGTCATAACCGCTATCTAGCATGATTGGCAGTGCCATAAGGGTCATCATCACGACGCTGGCGCCGATAATGCCGGTGGTAGCCGCCAGAATAACGCCCATTACGGTTACTGAAAGGGCCAAACCACCGGGGATACGTCGGGTCATCAGTTGAAGGGTGGTTAGCAAGTCGCGGGCGATACCGCTCTTTTCCAGCATAGTGCCCATAAAAATAAACATTGGGATAGCAACCAATATTTGCTTGCTAACGACGCCGCCGAAAATGCGGCTGACCACGAGGAAAAAGCTGTTTGAATTGTGCAGGCCAAGGGCAACCCCGAGCAACCAGAAACCCAGGCCCACACCGCCGAGGACAAAGGCAACCGGATACCCGCTGAACAGCAGTGGTATGAGCACGGCAAACATAAGAAACGGCAATATATCGACGAAAAATTCCATCAGGTAGTACTGCCTGGTCCGGGATCGGGGTTAGTTGCTGAAAACTCTGTCTCGTTACTTTCACATTCGGTACCGAACAAATACACGACTGCCTGCAACAGTTTCGATACCGCGGCGCAGCCAAGCCCTGCAAACCCGATGGGTATGGCAGCTTTTATCAACCAGCGGTCCGGAAGACCGGTAGCAGAGGCGGAAGATTCGTTATACTCGATACTGTAGGCCACATAGTCGAGGCCAAACCATATAACGGCACTGATATAGGGCAGCAGAAAGGCGCAACAACCCAACAACTCGACCCATGCTTTGGTGCGGGGCGACCAGCGCTCGCTGAGCAGTTCGATACGCACGTGAGCATTACGGTTGTAAGCCCAGCCGAGCGCCAGCAAAAATAGCGCGCCGTGCAGGTGCCATTCTAGTTCCTGAAGTTTGGTGGAGCCAATGACGAACCAGTTTCGCAGTGTTACATCGGTTATTATTACAGCAATTAACGCAACAATTAACCAAGCTGCGCTTCGGCCCATAAAGTCCGCGAACAGCCGAAACCATCGTGAGATTTTAAGCAGGCTTGTCATCATTTGCTTTTCAGGTATCCACGATCAGCCCAGCTTTTGTATTTGGCCCTGAATGCCGCTAACGAGGCCCAAACGCGTGCGAAATCAGGGTCTTCGGCCTGCAGGTCGGTGGCAACCTCATCCCAGGCGGCTTCCAGTGCCGCCAATATCTCAGGGGACCATGTATGGATTTGCACACCTTTTTCCTCAAGCCGAGTCATTGCGTCGGCCTGCAAGGCTTCACCTTCAGAAACACCGTACCGCACATTGGCAGAGCAAGTGGTCTCAATCATATGCTGCTGATGTTTGCTAAGGCCGTTCCAGGCTTTCAGGTTAATCATCAATTCAAAGAAAGTGGATTGTTGGTGCCATCCGGGCAGATAATAATGTTTGGCCACCTCATAAAAACCCATACGTTCGTCAACTGCAGGCATGGCGTATTCGGTGGCATCGATGGTACCCAGTTCTAGTGCCTGATATATCTCGCCGCCGGCGATCAGCTGCGGTGCGGCACCGATTTTTTCCATCACCTTACCGCCAAGGCCGAAAAATCTGATTTTCAGGCCCTTGAAATCATCGATAGAGGTTATTTCCTTTTTGAACCAGCCGGATGCCTCTGGCGGTGTTAACCCGCAGATGACGCTGTGGATATTATGGGGGTGATAAATTTCATCAAACAGTTGTTTTCCGCCGCCAAAATCAAACCAAGCTAGGTATTCCGGAGCTGAGGGGCCAAAGGGAACCGACGCAAATAGCTGTAGTGAGGGCTCTTTGCCCGCCCAATAACCGGGAGTGGACCACCCGGCTTCCAACGCGCCGTAGCTGACCGCATCAAAAATCTCAAATGGGGGCACAAGCACACCGGGCTCGTGAAACTTTAAATTGATGGTGCCGTTGGAGATGATGCCAAGCTCGGTCGAGATACGTTTACCCAGCGTGCCTATCTGCAATAGTGTAGACGGGTAAGTGCTGGACATGCGCCAATTTACAGGCTGGCCAATTGTGTCTCCAGATGGGGCTTTTGCCTGATTACTTTGTTCGCTGCAGGCCGTTAAGGCGCCAGCAAGAAGTAAAATTCGAGATAGTCGAAACATATTAAGTCCTATATTTTCAGTATATTATCCGAATTTTTTAAGTGATTGGCCGATAAGAATATAAAGTTTGCCCATATCTGACGAAATCAGGGTGACAGACAGGGCGCTGCCTTTGTCGCCGATCATGGCGCGTTCCATCAAGCCTTCAAAGTCGCGGCTATAACGGCCTACAGCTTCGCGGAATTCGCCGTCAGTTTTGAACTTTTCAGCAATTGCTTTTCGTGTTGCCCTATCACCAATTTTTAGCGTGCGGCGCATAAACACCGATTTATCGCCTTTGAGATAGTCGTCCCATGTACTGTCAGGCAGGTCCTGGGACAGCGCTTTGTTGATGTCGATGGACACCGATTGAAGGCTTTCCATCAGCAGGGCAGAGGTTCGTGCAAAATCGTTTTTGGTTGCAGAAACGATGCGTTGTTCGATCTCCGAGGTTTTATCAATAAACTGCTCGGCCTGCTGGGCAATTTTATCAGATTCGTTGCCGAGCCGCATGGCGAGCAGAGCACTTTCTTTCTCGGCCTGGTCTGCGGTAGTTTGATAATTGACCAATACCCGATCAAGCGTTGCCTGCATTTGCTCCTGCAGGAAGGTGATACGCTCGTTGGCTTTGTCGCTGATGGCCGTCAGGCTTTGGGTTAGCTCTTCCCCAGTATTTTCAACCGATTGACGCATATCCGTTTGCGCGCGCTCGGTTTGATCAACCAGCGTCTGGCTGGCGGCATCAAGCCTGTCGGCCGCGTCGGTGGCGCTTTCAGCAAACCGGGCGATCTGACCGTCCATCCGTTCGGTTGACTTGTCCAGATTTTGGATGACCTCGGTGGCTTCTTCAACGATCCGTTCGCGCTCGCCGGCGAAAGCTTCAGCGGCGCGGCCCAGCTTCTGGCTAGTGTCATGAAGCTGTTCGTCGAGGGCAGAAGCGTTTTTTGTTAGTTCTTCGCTGCGGGTTTGCACAGCATCAGCGGCGCTGGAGGCTTTGGCCTCAATATCAACGACTATGCCACCCAATTGCTCGGATTTCTGGCTCAGGAAGCCCTCAGCTTCGCTTGCCTTGTCTTGAAGCGAGTTGCTCTGGGCGGTAAAGCGTTCTGCAGCTTCGATCACTTTGTCGGCAGCGTCTCCGGACGCCGCGTTCAAGGCGTCTCGCTGGCGGGTCAAGTCTTCTTCCAGCCTGGAGAGCTTCATGCGCGTATCACTTAGCAACTCAGACAAGGCGTCGCTTTGCTCGCCCATTTTCCCTTGCACCGTCTCGATATCAGCGCTGGCTTGCTGCGATTGTTCGCTAAGACTTTTTGCTTCTTCAGTAATTTTATTTGCTGAACCTGCTAAAGACTCGCTGGCTTTCTCGCCGGCGTTCGCCAGCTCCGCCATCTGGTCTTCAACACCAGCGCGCAATTGCCTGATATGCTGCAGCGTCCGTTCGGCGGTTGCTTCGGCTTCTTCGGCTGCCGCCAAATTCTGGGATGAAATGGTGTTCATTGTGGTCTCAAGTGCTCTCTTGGCTCGTTCAAGCCCGTCTTCCAGCACCAGATCGACTTGTTTGGCGTGCTCAAGCACCTGTTTCCCGGTTTCCTCAGTGGTTGCCAGCGTTTGCGCGTTCACTCGCTCGCTAATCTCGAGCGCCGACGCACTGTGTGTTTCCAGCGATTGACCGGCTTCTTCCAGCATGGTTTTGGCGCGGGTGACGGTGTCAATAACCTGTTCAGACATAGAATGTGCGCGTTCTGAGAAGACCTTGGAAACATCATTGGTGCTTTCCAGCGCTTCGGTAGCGGCAGTGCGCACTTCGCCGACATGCGTGCGCAAGCTTTCCTCAATTTTGGCAGACTCAGTCGCGGCAAGCTCGGCAAGTTCTTTAAGCACTGTACCCTGGGTTTGCATATGGTCGGAAAGTTCCGCAGAACGACCCTCAAGACCTTCCACGTCATGGCGGAATTTCTCCATGCCGCCCAATACTTTATCAGTCACAGACTGCAAGCGAAGTTCGACATCAACGGCAATATCCTGAACTTCTGTTACCCGGTTGCTGACGTGGTCGCCGGCTTTATCCAGACGGGCTTCGAAATCTTCGGTTGCTTTGCCAAAGGCATCCAAACTGCTATCGACGCGCTCGCGGGCACGGTCTGCTGTTTCAGCCGCAGATGTTCCTGCGCCTTCAACCCGCGCGCTCATATCGTTTACATTGGTTTCCAAGGCGGTGATTCTGGTTTCAACTTCGGTGGTGAGTTCTAAAATAGAATCCCGTTCGCGGCTCAATAGGTCACGGATGCTGACGGTGCGGGCTTCGGTATCTGCGGTCGCGGAAAACAGATCGCTGATCTGCGACTGAAATCGATCTTCCAGATTACTCAGCCGATCAGAGGCCAAATCAGCAACCGCATCAATATTGGTTAGTTCTTTTGTGAGCGAGCGATTCAACTGCGCCAGGCGCTGCTCGGCAACTTCAACGGGGGCAACCGCGCGGTGCAGGTTTTGCGAAATCGCTAGACGGCGCTCCAGCAGCGGATCGGTGCGTTGAAATGCAAGGGCAACCAGCCAGAATATGGCAATGGGAGTGCTGTACCCGGCAATTAACGTGGCAAGTCCGCCGGGGTCTGTTGCCAGCGCAGCAGCCGGTGACAGGCCAAATAAATAATAGCCGACGAGGCCGGTCCATACCAGCGAACCACCACCTGCCATAACAACAGGCAGTAGGCGTCGCCGATTGCGGGCACGCATATTTGCCTGAGCGGTATCAGGTGCGCCGTCAGAATCAGCTGCAGCGTCTTTATTTTTGTCTTCTTGCATTTTATTGTCCGGTTCAATGTCCGGGAAATCATGGTCAACTCTTGACATTATAGCAGTCCCTCAGCCCCAATCAGTCCGCGTCACACAGTTTCATTTTCGTGCCACAGCGTCAACTATTCCATCTAATTCGAGTGTTGTTCCGGCTTGTTTGACACGCAGATATGGCAAAAACATGGATTTCGGTTATGGTGTGGCAGCATATTAAGTTGAAACAGCCAAGAT
>JAJFIU010000159.1 GCA_021774695.1 Alphaproteobacteria bacterium
TTGGGCCTGTTGTTTGCACTGGGCGGCGGTGGTGGCTGGTTCGATGACCCCACCGCGCTGGTGCACCAAATCGCCGCCGCCAAGGTGGAAAGCGGCATCGTGCAATTAGTGGCCCGCGCTATCATCTGCAACTGGCTGATCTGCCTTGCCATCTGGATGACCGCACGCACCCAAAACGACACCGCCAAATGCATCCTTATTTTCTGGTGCCTGTTTGCCTTCGTGGCGGCGGGGTACGAACACGGCGTCGCCAACATGACCGTGTTTACCATATCGATGCTGGGCGCGCACGCTGACAGCGTCACCCTCACCAGCGCATGGTATAACCTTATCTGGGTTTCCTTCGGCAACATCATCGGCGGCGCAGGTTTCATCGGCGTGGCCTACTGGCTAACCGGAACGCCGGAAGGATTAGGGGAAACGGACCAGCCAGAAAACCCGGAAGCGTCGCGCTAAGCAAGACCAAACCCACCGCTATACCCATATTTATGCGCATACTATACACGCATCATTTATAGTGATACTTTAGCCTCCTCATCGTAGGAGGGATTATGCGCCCAGAACCATCAAAAGCAGGGCAAAAGCGCCGAGCCACTAACCTGACCATTCGCCGGGACGTGCTTGAGGAGGCCAGGGGCCTGAAGCTGAATGCCTCCCGAGCCGCAGAGGCAGGCTTGATCGAAGCAATCAAGCAGGAAAAAGAGCGGCAATGGCGACAGGAAAACAAGCCTGCAATCGCGGCGCACAATGCCCGCGTTGAGGGGGCTGGCACCCTTCTGACCCCGGCTTGGGCCAAATAGGGAGGCCCCCGCATGGCCAGATTTGATGTCTATAAATATAGTGAGGGTGTACCCCTTGTGCTGGATGTTCAGGCAGACTTTTTGTCAGACCTCAACACCCGCATGGTTGTTCCCCTGGTTGCGCTGGAAGGCGCGGAAGCTGAGGTGTTGCCACGGCTGAAACCTGTTCTTAACGTTGCGGGCACGCCCTATGTGATGGTCACAACCGACATGGCGGCCCAGCCCAAATCGGCCCTAGGGCCGCTGGTTACTAATATTGAAGATCAATACCGGGACACAGTAACAACCGCGCTTGATTTTCTGTTTCAGGGTTTTTGAGGCGCGCCGCTTATGCCTTTGCCGTAACTGACAGCCGTCACCCTCTCCAGCGCATGGTATAACCTTATCTGGGTTTCCTTCGGTAACGCCGTCAGCGGCGCAGGCTTCATCGGCGTGGCCTACTGGCTAACCGGCACACCTGAGGGTTTGGGGGAGTCAGAAGGGTCGAGCTAAGTGTTGATGGCCTGCCTGAAGGTTATGGACAGCAGAGTCGTTCGTCCGTATATTTTACAACGTAGTCATCTAGCTAGGCGGACTATTATCGAGCACTAGAAGCGCATCAACTCGACTGCGGTGAGACACACCAAACCATAATGACGAGAGTTTCACGAATTTAGAGTTTTGGCTTTTTCAATCCCACAGCATTTTTTTACTTTTACCCCGCTGCCACAAGTGCATAGATTATTCGGACCCAAGTATTTTCCTCTAATATGTAGAAGCAATGCCTCGGTTCGGTATGCTAGCGGGCGTACAAGGTCTGCTGGGATGCTAGCTTGTCTACCGGTGGAGTATTTCTCCATCAAAGAGTATGCTTGGTCATGTAAAGATAGATATTCTGCAACCTTTGGATCATTAGTTAATGACCTTCGCAAATTGTTTTTTCGTTTGACGCCATTAAAGTCAAATACTGCTAAATCGTCTTGAACGAAAAGCACGTTGTCTTCATTTTGGGGTTTAGGTGTTACGTCAATTAGGTTGATGCCATCGTACCAAACAGAGTGATGCTCGGCTTCGATGTAAACCCCTTCCCATATCCAAATGCACCAACCAAAGATTTGTTTGCCACCAATTTCGTGTACCGCTGATTTTACGTTGAAAAAACACTCATTTACCTGAGCATTAGGGTTGGGAAGGACTTTGACAAATGTTGGTGAGTGCACACTACCGAGGCTATTACAAAACTTAAGAACGTCCGCAGACAAATTTTTTGGTGTGGTGAGCGGCATAGTACTTGGTCTAACGCTTAGATGCTGAGGATCTTTGGTTGCCGTCAATAACAATGAAGTCTGATGCTCGTTTTCCTGATTTTAGTTGAGCGTTTCTCATCGCGGTCAATTTTTCAAGTTTTTTGCCTAGTTTTCCTACATCAATTATCAGGAATAATGCCGCCTCTGTTTGTTCAGCATCTCTATATACTTCGAGCTGTTTTTCGTATCCATGAACAAGCTTTGTATTTGATGATAACTTAACTTCAATAAGGTATTTTAGGCTCATCCCTTTTGAAAATTTGAAATCGACTGGCCCCCCGCCGTTGTCACACTCGGGAGAAATATCGACGTCATTGGCTTGGCAGTAGCCTTCAGCAATGCCCCTAAATAAAAGTTGGGATGCCATTTCATAACGTGCGACGTCGCCATCCCAAAGCAACTTCCATAGCCCTTGAAATTCAACCAAATACTTGAAATGATCTACAATTTTGAGGATGAGTTTTTCCAAGTCTTCCGGACAAGTGATATTTCCGTCAAGCACCAACGGATGAGTAGTCGGCAAAACGTTTCGCGCTCGTTGCCACAAGGTCAAGCCCAGCCGGTCGCCATCCAGGTCGTACGGTGTGCGCCCGGAGTTCGTTACCAATTCCAATAGAGTGTCAAAAGCTTTTTTGTCGGCAAGCACTCTAGCTTTAATTTCTGCTTTTTGCCGGTGAGTTCGTGCCTTCCAAATTTCTCCGATTTGTTCGTTTACGCGGTTCTTTATTTCTTTAGTTTGTTGGGCGCTTTTGGAGACATCTCTCCAATCGTCTGCAGTAGGCAGATCTCTCAGCACATCCCGCGGCACCAGTATTACAGCTAGCTTTCGTTTCTCAAACGGATTCGTGCACAACTGAACTCGGCGATGACCGTAAACAAATTCTCCTGTTTTAACACCAAGGATCGGCAAGATCCTTTCGTTGTAATCCAGCAATGCGTCGAAGATAATGTGCGTGGTGATATCACCAATTCTATCTGGACCAATTTTATCTTCTAGTATCGCCATGCACGGGAATAAGTGTGGGTTGTCTGCGCCGAGATTAACAACCTTCTTAGCCGTATGGAGGATATTTGTTCGCAATACTGGCCCAAGAGCTGACCCCCTCACATTTCCCCCGCTATATCCGAGACAAACCTCTGGAGGCTCATGAACGTCAAGTTTGCGATCTGCACCTAACCAAGCAGGGTCGCCAATTTCTTCTGAGACGGCAAGAAGATCAATTATTGTACCGAAAAAGGAACTGTAAAGGTTAACAGCTTTGTTTGCCATTTCTTCAACAGAGCTATGTTCAAGCAACAAAGGATCAACAAACAATAAGGAGTCGCCATTCAATATCGGGTTAAAAGCCCCTACTTTTTTTATGTCAGATTCTTCAATTTCAAAAAATTCTGAAAACGTTACTGGCTTAGATAATCGTCCCATTTGTTTAACTCCTGATGGCCAAAAACTTGGTCATATGTATTAGTGTAAGATATATGCTTATGTGTGTAAATGAATTCAGATTGCGGTTTTCTCGTTGATACAAAGTTATGTTCATTACTCGCCCCTTGCTCACCCCTGCATTTGCCTGTAAACAGCCGCTCATGACAGACCTAAAACATATTCGCAATTTCTCGATCATTGCCCACATCGACCACGGTAAATCCACGCTCGCTGACCGGATGATTCAGCGCACTGGTGCGCTTTCTGACCGCGAGATGACCGAACAAGTGCTCGATAGTATGGATATTGAGCGCGAGCGCGGCATCACCATCAAGGCGCAAACCGTGCGGCTGGACTATACCGCCAAGGACGGTCAGCAATATGTGCTGAACCTGATGGACACGCCCGGCCATGTTGATTTCGCCTACGAAGTCAGCCGCTGCCTGTCGGCATGTGAAGGCTCGCTGCTGGTGGTCGACGCAAGCCAAGGCGTTGAGGCACAGACATTGGCGAATGTGTACCAAGCCATTGAGCATGACCATGAGATTGTGCCGGTGCTGAATAAAATTGACTTGCCCGCCGCTGAGCCTG
>JAJFIU010000160.1 GCA_021774695.1 Alphaproteobacteria bacterium
GCCTGCGATCATTATAATCGCTGGGAGGAAGACGTCGACCTTATCGAACATTTGGGCGTTGACGCCTACCGATTCTCTGTGTCCTGGACACGGGTGATCAATCAAAACGGCAGTTTAAATAAAACAGGGCTTTCCTTTTACTTAAAGCTACTGGACCAGCTGAACGCCAAAGACATTAAACCTTTTGTCACTTTTTATCATTGGGATTTACCGCAATACCTTCAAGATGAAGGTGGCTGGTTAAACCGCGATACAGCAATCAAATTCAGGGATTATGTCGACTTGGTGTCGAGGGAGTTTGGCGACAGGGTGTTTTCCTATGCCACCCTTAACGAACCCTATTGTTCTGCTTATCTTGGTTATGAAGTTGGTATTCACGCACCGGGCATATTCGGTCCAGAGTATGGCAAGAAGGCTGCTCACCATTTACTTCTCGCACACGGCATGGCGATGGATGTATTGGCCCATAATAGCCCTAATTCACTCAATGGAATCGTTCTGAATTTCAGTCCTTGCTATAGCAAAACCGAAAAAGCTGAAGACATTGAAGCGGCGAGATTAGCGGATATTAACGTCAATCGGTGGTACATTGAGCCTATTCTCAACGGGCGTTACCCCGACCAATTAGCAACATTACCCGATGATCATAAACCCGACATTCAAAGTGGTGATATGGCGTTGATATCCCACGCAATCGACTTTATTGGCGTCAATTATTATACCCGTGAATTTTATAAAAAAGGTTCGCCTTCCGGGTTTCAGGCGGCAGAGAGCCCTGTAGGACAAAAAACTGATATGGGATGGGAAGTCTTTCCCAAAGGTCTAACCGACTTGCTGGTTTCCATGACTAAAGAATATGACCTGCCGCCGGTCTATATCACTGAAAATGGCGCTGCTACACGTGACACGATAAAAAACGGTGTGGTTATGGATACTGAGCGGCTAGCCTATTATCAGAGCCACTTGCAAGCTGTCGATAATGCCATCAAGCAAGGTGTTGATATTCGCGGGTATTTCGCCTGGAGTTTGCTTGATAACTTTGAATGGGCAGAAGGCTATGCAAAGCGGTTCGGTATTGTCCATGTAGATTATGAAACCCAGAAACGAACGATTAAAGCCAGCGGCAAAGCATTTGGTGAATTTCTAAAACAAAGAGCCGCGTAAAAAATAACAATGTACCGGGGGATAGAATGTTAAGCGTGAAAGAGAAGATTGCCTACGGCCTCGGCGACACGGCAAGTAATATAGTCTTTCAGACTGTTATGATGTTTCTCGCTTTCTTCTATACCGATATATATGGCATCTCGCCCGCCGTAGTTGGAACGCTTTTTCTGGCGGTGCGGGTTTTTGATGCGGTGACCGACCCATTAATGGGCGCACTGACCGACCGCACCCAAACAAAACACGGAAAATTCCGGCCCTATATCCTGTGGCTTGCGGTTCCCTTCGGCGTCATCAGTGTTGCAGCCTTTACCACGCCCGACTTTTCGGAAAACGGTAAAATCATCTATGCCTTCGTAACCTACGGATTGCTGATGGCTGCCTACACCGCTATCAACATTCCCTATTCAGCCTTGGGCGGCGTATTAACAGACAAACCCGAAGAGCGGGTTTCGGTACAGTCGTACCGGTTTGTTTTCGGCATGCTTGGCGGCCTGATTGTGGCTAGCCTGACGCTTCCGCTTGTGGAATATTTCGGGGACGGCGACCAAGCCAAGGGGTATCAGTATACTATTGGTGCCATGAGCCTGTTCGGCATTGTCATGTTTTTCCTTTGTTTTGCAGGCACAAAAGAACGCGTGGTGCCACCGCCGGTAGCGGGCAGAAAAATGCGCGAGGATTTCAAATCCCTTTGGCAAAATGACCAGTGGCGCATCTTGTGTATGGCTGTGCTTTTCCTGTTAACAGGTATGGTGTTGCGCTCAACACTCGCAATTTTTTACGTCAAATATTATATGGGCATACCCGATTTCATCACCACGTTTGTTACCGTGGGCATGATCGGTAACATTATCGGCACGTCCCTTTCTGCGCCGCTGGCACGGCGTGTCTGCAAAGTAAAAGCCTATATCTGGCTACAAATAATTTCGGCAATCCTCTGCGCCGTCAGTTTCTTCATTCCAGGTGAAATGGTCTTTCTCACCACAGCCATGTTCTTTATCTGGAGCTTATTGTTGCAGATGGCCACGCCGCTCCTTTGGGCAAAAATGGCTGACGTTGTGGATTACGGTCACTGGAAAACCGGGATTCGCATCACAGGATCAGTTTATTCAAGTGTTGTCTTTTTCATCAAAATGGGCATCGCCGTTGGCGGCGCACTCGCGGGTTGGTTACTAGCCTATTATGGCTTTGAGGCTGGCACTGTCGCAAGCGAAGAAACACGCGAGGGCTTGCGCATGTCTTTCACTCTTATGCCGATCATTCCCTTCTTGATAGTAGCCGCGGTAATGCGGAAGTACCGCCTCACGGACACTCTTGTAAAAAGCATCCATGACGAGTTAAAAGAAAGAGAGAAAAAGTCTGACTCTGAATCTCTATCTGATTCTGAACCTCAAACGGAAAATGCTTAACCCTCCATGGCTACGATTTATGAAGTTTCTGCACTCGCTGGCGTTTCGCTTGCAACAGTGTCGCGAGTCATCAATGGCTCCGGCCGTGTCAGCGAGAAAACCAGCAAAAAGGTAAGGGCCGCAATCCAAACCTTGGATTATCGCCCCAGTTCGGCCGCCAAATCGCTGGCGTCAAACCGAACTGACAGCGTGGGTGTTCTGGTATCTGAATTTCACGGGCCATTCTACGGCGCCATGATGAGTGGTATCGAATCTGAACTGCGTGCCAAGAGCAAGCACGGTATATTCGCCGCCGGCCACAGCGACGAGATCAGCGAAAAAGAAGGCATTGAATTTCTAATCGACAGAAGCTGTGATGCGTTGATCCTGCATGTGGAGGCCGTTTCTGACGCTTATTTGATCGAACTCAGCAAAGGCAAGACACCTTTTGTACTTATTAACCGTTTTATTCCCGAGCTTGCCGACATCTGTATCAGCTTGAACAACGACCTGGGCGGCCATATGGCAGCCCATGCAATGCTTGATGCGGGCCACACACATATTGCCTATATCTCGGGGCCTTTGTGGAAAAATGACAGTAGAGACCGGCTTCACGGCTTCAAAAACGCCTTGGAAAAAGCGTTGGTTCCGTTTGATGAAGGCCTGCTTTTTGAGGGCGACTACCACGAAGAAAGCGGCCGACAAGGCTTGTTAAATTTCGTTAAAAACAAGAAAAAATTCACAGCTGTGGCCTGTGCAAATGATGAAATGGCATCGGGCGTTTATAAAGCCGCTCGTGAATTAGGCCTTACTCTGCCGGAGGATCTATCTGTCGTCGGTTTTGACCACTCAATTTTTGCAAGCTATCTTTACCCGCAATTATCTTCGGTCAATTATCCAATTGGCAGAATGGGGAAAATGGCTGCGCGCCTTGTCCTTCGAAATATATATAAAGCGCTCATCAAAGACATCAAACATGAGTTTGAACCGGAACTGATCTCGCACGATTCAATCGCCCAGCCGAAATAAACACACGGACCGCCTACTTTTGCTGCCAGACCCTAACCCAGTCTATTTCATACTGTGTTGGAAACGCAGTTTCGTCGACACCTTTCTGGCCGCCCCAGTCACCACCAACAGCAAGATTCAAAATGACATAAAAGGGCTGATCAAAAGGCCATTCAGCGGTTCCATCCGTTTTTTCTCGCAGAATTTCGAAATACTGTTCGCCGTCAATAAACCAACGTAAGCTATCCTCTGTCCACTCAACCGCAAAGTCGTGAAACTCGCTGCTGATAGTGGGCACATAGATTTCGCCGCCCTTTTGTGTGCCCAGCATGCCATTGAACGCTTCGGTATGAATGGTGCCGTGCAAGTAGCCAAGCCGGTGACCCACATGCTCCATAATATCGATCTCGCCTGACTTCGGCCAGGGGCCAAAACTGTTGGTGTCTGGTAGCATCCAAAAGGCGGGCCAGGTGCCTACGCCGCTTGGAATTTTGGCTCGCATCGCTATTTTACCGGTTTGCCATCCCGGCATTTTCTGCGACGTGATTTTTGCTGACGTATAGACTTCGTCGAATTGCGCTTCGATAATCAACTTGCCGTCTTCAATGCGCAGGTTTTGCTGTTCCCCGGTATAGGTTTGAAGTTCATTGTTGCCGAACCCACATAAGGCGGGACAGCCATTTCCCTTAACTATTTCCCATGCATTGGGATCAGGTGTTTTGCCAGCATCAAACTCATCAGCCCAAACCAACGTCCAATCCTTATCGTCAGCATGAACAGCATTTGTAACGCCAAAACCCAAACTGGCAGGCAGCAGGCTGGTAAACAAGATGATAATTCCTGGAACAATTCTGCTGATTTGCATCGTTTTAACCCCTCTTCTTAAGTTATTTTACCTTTGATTACGGTGCAGGCCATCCATCAATCAAGTCCCGGCTCAGGGACATTGATGTGTCGTATCGGTCTGTTTACTAACGGTGATATTTGCGACAGAAAGTGCCGCTTTGTTGCTGGACTTCAGCATAAAAGGGCGGGAAATAACATCAAATGTGTCGTCTTCCCGCGCAAAACATGAAAGTTTGAGTGCATAAGCCTGCCATCCTTTGTCCGCCATTGTTCCAAGCTGGGCGGCAATATCGATCGTTCGCTCGCAGTTTTGCCCGCACGCTATTTTCAATAACATTTCTCCGCGGGGTGGTTGCTCCACATTCACGTCAAAACGAAGCGTGCCGCCGGCTTTTAAAATAGTTGAAAAATCATAGTTGGTTTCACTACCACCAGCCTGAATGAACATCGATGCACTTTTTTGGCCTGACCAGGAAATGTTGAGCGCATCCTCCTGAACTGTCATGTCCGCGGTTGTAACAACCGCAGCTTTGCTCGGCAATGCCGCGTAGGCACCACTTAATAGTATGGTGGATTGCTCGTCGCTTACCCATACCTGCCAAGGCGCCTGAGGCCTTCCAGCATAAATAGCATAATTGTCGGCGCCTGCCTTGGCTACACCTTCAACATCCTCTAATAGCTTCTCGACGATGCCGCCGGCTGATGCATAGGAAAGCCCGTATCCAAGCTTAAACAATGGATCATACCCGGAATGGTGGGGATTCAATACATCTTGCAATGGTGTTTTCGGCCAGGAAAATGACAGGGTACCCCTGAAGTCATGACGCGGCTCGTTTTGCCCATCAGCAACCAGCACGTCGGCGATGCCGCCACCTTCGCTGCCCGGCAACCAAGCTGCAACAAAGGCGTCAGAAGCATTTATTTCTGGATTTACCCACATTGGCCGACCGGACAAAAACACACTGACTACAGGGATGTTTTCAGCCTTTAATTTTTGCAGCAGCTTGAGCGACGTCTTGTGGATTGGTTGAAATTCCAGCGTGTCTCGGTCGCCAAGATACTCGGCGTAGGGGTCTTCACCAAAAACCACTATAGCAACATCTGGTCGGGCCGTGTATGAGCCGTCCACCGACAATTCCGTCTGGCCGCCTGCATCACTTACTGCTCTATTCAACCCATCAAATATGGAAGTGCCACCGGGGAAATCTGTATTCACATTGCCCGTACCCTGCCAAGTGATGGTCCAGCCACCGGATTGTTTGCCAATATTGTCGGCGCCGTCACCCGTAATCAAAATATTTTGCCCGGCTTTGAGCGGCAGGATGTCGTCGTTATTTTTCAAAAGCACAAGGGATTGCTGCACCGCCCGACGGGCAACATCGCGGTGCTCAGGGCTACCAATTATGTCTGGTTTGCCCGCGATACCACGTTCGGAAGGCCGACCCTTATCAAAAAGACCCGCCCGCATTTTCACCCGCACAATGCGGCTTACTGCGTCATCCAGGCGCGCCATCGGAATTTCACCGGAAACCACCTGCGCCACAGTATTGTGGTAGAATTGTTTCCAGTCGGTCGGCACCATGATCATGTCGACGCCTGCATTAATTGAAGCCGCGCACGATTGGTTGGTGCAACCCGGCAGTTGGCCGTGCCCGTTCCAGTCACCAACCACAAAACCGTCCAGCGCCATCCGACCCTTCAATACGTCGGTCAACAAATAGCGACTGCCATGTAATTTCTCATCATTCCAGCTGGAAAAGCTCGCCATCGCCGTTTGCACACCAGCAGCTATTGCTGGCGCATATCCGGCGCCGTGAATATCTCGCAGTTCAGCTTCAGAAACCTTAGCATTGCCCTGGTCATCGCCGTTTTCCGTACCGCCGTCGCCGAGGAAATGCTTGGCGGTTGCAATAACATGATTGGCGTCCAGAAATTCGTCAGTACCCGGCACACCCTGAAGGCCGTACACCATCTCCTTGGCATAGGCGGTTATCAGCGACGGGTCTTCGCTGTAACTTTCATAGGTTCTGCCCCACCGATCATTTTGAACAACCGCCAGCGTTGGGGCAAAAGTCCAATCAATGCCGGTAACGCGGGTTTCGCGCGCTGTCACATTACCTATCTCGCGCATCAAACCCGGATTATGCGCTGCACCCAGGCCAATATTGTGCGGGAATATGGTAGCGCCGATAACATTATTGTGGCCGTGAACCGCATCGCTGCCCCAAATGATGGGAATGGCGGCCTTTCCGTCGGATGTATCCATTGACGCATCATAGTAAGCATCAGCCAGGTCCAGCCATTCTTGGGGTGTGGCGTGCTTGTTGCGGTTTGGCATCGACCCACCGCCATTTAAAACCGAACCAAGATGATAGTTTCTAACATCCTCGGGCGTGGTTTCTTTAATCTCGCCCTGAATAAGCTGGCCAACCTTTTCCTCTATGGTCATTTGCGCGACAAAAGCTTTTATTTTCTTTTCCATAGCGGCATTCAGCGGAAGCGGACTCTGCGCCGCTGGCCACGCATCAGCCCCAAGATAAGTGGTTTGAGTTTGTGTTTTTCCAGACGGAACAGCGGGCGACGAATTATCAGCGGCCTGCTCAACGGCGGAGTTGTCTGCACAAGCAACCAACAGCAAAAGGGCGGTCAGCGCAGCGTTTTTAAAATTAGGGCGAATTATCATTTTTTATCTATACTTTCATAGTCCGATACAGGTCAGCGTAATAATCTGCTCAAATCAACAGGCCAAACATATGTTAGCCGTCCGTCGACATGGTTCGCTGATGTCGAAGTATCGATTTGCTTCCATCACAGTATCCATGATTTTCAAAGCATGTTCAACATAAAATGTAAGCGCTTACATTTTATGTTGAACAAATCTTGGCTTGAAGTATTTGTCAAACGCCAAGAAAAAGCCTGAAGCCTAATTGATCAACTGTATTATGCCAACACACCTAGTGTGCCGCGGGAATAAAGCCTTAAAATAAGGCTACCGTTTTAGAATAAAGTCCGAAAATAAGACAGCTTTCGCCACTTAATATCAATTGGAACGCACCAAACACCACCTAAATTGACGGTCGTCAAAACCGGAAGGCCCTGTCTATGCAACTGTGGGTGGATAGAACCTGACAGGAGGAACACCATGCTGCAGAAATACAAACTATGGTTTCTAGTTGCGATATTTGGACTATTGACGGGCTGTAGTTCCACAGTGGACTGTGATGTAATTTCGTATCACACACTCGGCGAGCCTATGGGAGAGACGGTCAAAATTGTCCATCAGGACAGCGAGTTAACCGGCTCGCCAGAGTTCGCTTTTTTCGCCGCTCAAATCGAGGAACAATTGAACAGAATCGGATATGCAACTAAGGAAAACGGCGCATCAGACCTGCTTTTTGCCATAAAGTACGGCACCGGCGAAGGCCAAGAAGAGGTCGCACGACTCCCCAAATGCTATACACGATACCGGTATTTATATGAAGACTATGGTTCGCCCTACTACCGCGGACTTGAGTGCTATGATGGTCTAATCGATTTGCACTCAAGATACGTCCATTTTCTTGCGCTCAATGTGTATAAGCCTACGGAGCCAGGCGACCCGGGCGAGGTTATATATCAAGGGATAGCTAACAGTGTTAGCCTGAACAATAGTATCGGCCCCATTATGCCTTATCTGGTGGCTGCGCTATTTGATGGCTTCCCCGGCAAGAGTGGCGAAGTAAGAAATGTGGCGGTTGACCGAACAGCAGTAAAAAAATAGATGGAAAATACTATTTGTTAATCGCAATCAGTAAGCGATATTTCAAAAACTACTGTTAACTCGGCACGGTGAGGCGCAGCACGAACGTCATACAGGCGAATGCATTCCTTCTGGAGCGTGCTTGTTTGTGACGAGGAACGATGAAACGATAACGCACTGCGTAAAGCCCACAGTCGCCTGATTTGTCTCTTTGGGATTGACCTGAATGAAACAATATAGATGGCTGCGGGCTTTATTGTTTTCCGATCAACTCAGGTTTTGACAGATGATAAATATTCGAAATAAGACCGCTAACGACAATAAGAAACCCGCGGTTATCTTTTATCCTATTCAAGACCTAAGCCTCTTTCAGATATCCGATAGCCACGGGCCCCGGTTCGATTGATCTTCACAAAATATAGGGTCCAAATTCCAGTAGGCTCAAAGAGCTGTCCCAGAAAGAGCTGCTATATCCTGCTCCTCACCGAACAATGTCATCATGCCACGATCTCCGGGACATTTATTGATTACAATCAATGTTCGGTCGTTTTCCCGGTTTTTTTGCCTATTGAATAGCTTTTCCTGAAAAGAGTGATCTCCGCACAATGCCTGCATTGCCTTTGATCAAAATCAAAGTGCCGATGCCTCTTAGGTTGATAGTGTGCGGAGCGGAACGCCTTTATCTTGCCTGTGCACAGGAGAAACATGTGTCATGAAAATCTCTCCGTTTACCTATATTTTGCTAATATCATCGATGATATTGCTTTTTTCCTTCGTCAATCGTCAGTCAGCTAATGCGCCAGCATCGCAAGTTATTTCTTATAGCGAATTTAAGGAGTTGGTTCAAAACGGCCAAATAAACGAAGCCTACTTTGAAGGAAACCAGGTTGTCGGGACGACTGTGTTATCAACCGCTGCCGGTGATACCGCTGAGACCATTACGCGAATGATTACATATTTGCCGGGCCTTGATGATCCCGACTTCTTACCTTTATTGGAGGAAATGAACGTCAAGATTACCAGCGCGGCCCTTACCGAAAATAGTACAGGCGGTTGGTTTTCTTATATTCTTCCTTGGCTCGCCATTATGCTCTTTTATTGGTGGTTCTGGTCGCGCATGTCCGGCGGCGGCGGACTTGGGGGTCAATTAGGCGACAAGAAACTCAACCGATTTCTTGCTGGATCATCTACTGAGCAGGAAAAAGATCGCCCAAAGGTTACTTTCGATGATGTGGCCGGGCAAGAAAGCGCAAAACAAGAAGTCGAGGAGTTGGTTACCTTCCTCAAACACCCTGAACAGTACCGCATACTTGGTGCTGAATCGCCTCACGGCGTCCTGCTTGTTGGTCCCCCAGGCACAGGTAAAACGTTACTTGCACGTGCGCTCGCCGGCGAGGCTGGTGTGCCATTTTTCGACATTTCTGCCTCCGAATTCATAGAAGTGTTCGTTGGTGTTGGCGCATCCCGGGTACGCAAAATGTTTGAAGAGGCAAAAAAACGCGCGCCGAGTATTATTTTTATCGACGAGCTGGATGCGGTTGGTCGAATGCGCGGAACCGGTGTTGGTGGTGGGCACGATGAGCGAGAGCAAACGCTTAATCAAATTCTGTCGGAAATGGACGGCTTTTCCGGCCACGAAGCTGTCATTGTTTTGTCCGCAACCAATCGTCCCGACGTATTGGATCCAGCCCTGCTGCGCCCCGGTCGTTTTGATCGCCATGTAACATTGGAACTTCCTGACCGCAAAGCTCGTGAAGCCATCCTGAAAGTTCACAGTCGAAAAGTGCCGCTCGACGCCACAGCTGATCTCGCAGTAATCGCCGCAGGAACACCCGGGTTTTCCGGTGCCGACCTGAAAAACCTGATCAACGAAGCGGCCATCGCAGCAGCCCGCGACGGCGCTGACGTCGTTGCAATGCACCATCTGGAAGACATGAAAGACAAAGTCATGATGGGCAGCGTTCGTACCCTTGCCATTCAACCAGATGAGCGGCACAGACTGGCAGTTCATGAGGCGGGTCATGCTGCGACAGCCTGGTACCTGCCGAACACCGATCCGCTCTATAAGGTTACAATCATTCCGCGCGGACATTCGCTGGGCAGTACCCATATGTTGCCGCAAGAAGAGCGACACACTCTGCCCGAAGAATATCTGACGGACAGACTAGCCGTAATGCTTGGTGGGCGCATTGCAGAAAAAATGTTCCTTGGTTCATTTTCTTCAGGTGCCGACGAAGACATTAAAGAGGCAACAAAACTTGCCCGTGCGATGGTTGCCCGTTGGGGGATGAGCGAAGAAATAGGCCCGATCGACCTTAGGCAGTCGGAAGACCACCCCTTCCTCGGCCGAGAAATGGCAATGCCACAACATTTTTCTGAAGAAACCGCCTACCGGGTTGATCAGGCGGTTCAAACACTGCTTAAAGAGGCGTCAAGCGCGGCACAACAATGTCTGGAATCTCATAAAAACGCAGTTGAAGATTTGATTTCAGAGCTTGAAAAACACGAACTATTGGACGAGCCCGCCATCAGGCGCAGCTTGGACAAAACGCCCGTTAAATTGGCCCCCATTAAATGACACAATCGAGCGACCTGTTATTGATTAATATCGCAGCAATTGGATTATTCGAAAGGCTAGCAGTTGATGGAACTTGAACACGGGCACAATCAAGCTGCAATTGCCACACGCATCGCGAAAGGCCAGAGATCGTCCTACGTTCGAGATTATGTCTACGGTGGAATTGATGGTGCAATAACGACATTTGCAATAGTTGCGGGCGTTTTCGGCGCTGCACTATCGTCAAATATCATCCTGATTCTAGGACTTGCCAACCTGCTGGCCGACGGTTTTTCAATGGCGGCGAGCAACTATAGCGGCACTAAAACTCTTATAGATGATGTCGACAGAGTTCGTAAAATTGAAGAAAAACACATTCGCTTCAAACCTGATGGAGAGAGAGAAGAGGTCCGGCAACTTCTAAAACGGAAAGGTTTTAAAGGAGAGACCCTTGACGAAACGGTCGCCGTAATTACATCAAATAAGGCGGTCTGGATTGATTTTATGTTGGTTGAAGAATACGGGCTTTCGCTCAATCAACCTTCACCTTTTCTGTCGGGCTTGGCAACATTTGTAGCGTTTGTGATTTGTGGGTCCGTTCCAATATTACCGTTTGTGTTCGATATGAAATCAGCAATTTATGGTTCAGCAATACTAACTGGCATGATGTTTTTCGTAATTGGCGCAGCAAAAAGCAACTGGACAATGTCACCGTGGTGGCGTTCTGGGTTTGAAACCGTTCTCATTGGAGGATTTGCAGCGACTGTAGCATTCGCAGTGGGTCGCTTTTTGAATGGTTTAGTATAACTAGCGCTCGGCCATCAACGCAGAGAAATTTGCGATCATAAGTGGATTATATAGCTGTTTACTTCACTGAGTTTGATCACGGTCAAAAGCCTGAAGAACCGCATCCTTTAGACTTATTCAATACTCAACATATAGGTGAACGTCATGAATAGGTATTTGCTAATCGTAATCATGTTCATATTCGCAGCTCCTACATTGGCGGCGGATGAGAAAAGCGGTGTCTTTGAAATCAACAATGATCTCTTTTTAACTGGGGCGATAGCGGTTCAGGATAAAACGAACGTGGACGATCTTTTCATGTTTGGCGAAACCGTTCGTATTGAGAAGGGTATTGCAGGTTCAGCGCATCTATTCGGACGCAAAGTAATCTCCATGGGCACTATTGGCGCTGATGTCTATGCGGCAGGGATGGACGTTACGCTCAGTGGAAAAACTACAGGTGATGTCACCGTCAGCGGTTACAATGTCCAAGTGGGAGAAGTGGGCGGTGATTTGAGGGTTTCTGGAGCAAACCTCACCTTATCAGCACCTGTCTCCGGATATGCGCTCATTGCCGGGGATGAGGTAAAGATAAAATCGATAATTAAAGGCGACGTTCACTTGAACGCCAGAGAAGTGGACTTTGCCGAAGGTGCCCGAGTTGAAGGAACTTTGACTATCTATGAAGAACAAGCCGACGATATTAAAATACCGGCTCAGGTGGTTCCTGAAGATCGGATCAAAAGGCTCAATATTTCAGAATGGTCGGAAGCAAATGCCGACATCGAAATTTGGAACTGGCAAAACTCACTGAAGCAACTTTTAACCTGGATACTCATTATCATGGGTATAGCCATATTAATTGCTGCGATAATACCGCAAAAACTTGCCAATCTACGCCGAAGCATTCTCGACCAGCCATTTCGCAGTCTCCTATTCGGATTTCTTGCGCTTTCAGTGGCTCTGGGGTCCACGATTACGCTTATGTTGACCGGTATTGGGTTATTGCTGGCACCTGCAACCCTGTTAATAGCGATTGCTACGGCGTTTGCAGGCTATGTGGTGGGGGCCTACGCCTTAGGGGTAGGACTATTGCTGATGATCAAACAACCTGAACCCCGCAATATTGTTACGAGAGCCCTGGCAGCAGGCATCGGTGCACTTGTTGTTGCGCTTATTGCGTTAATACCTTTCCTTGGTTGGCTTTTTGTTATGGCCACAGCACTTGTCGGTTTGGGGGCGATTACTATTTGGCTTTTTCAACCAAGGTTTTTCGCTACTGCATAAACAAAGCCCAATTGGCGTTGATGGTTCAGCAATACTAACTGGCATGATATTTTTCGTAATTGGCGCAGCAAAAAGCAACTGGACAATGTCACCGTGGTGGCGTTCTGGGTTTGAAACCGTTCTCATTGGAGGATTTGCAGCGACTGTAGCATTCGCAGCGGGTCGTTTTTTGAATGGTTTAGTATAACTAGCGCTCGGCCATCAACGCAGAGAAATAAGGGTCGGCAGCAAGCTTTTGGGGCTACTGACAGCTGCAATAACTTCGCCGAACAAATGGTGTGAAAGATGGTGGGACATATCGCCGAGCGATAGAACGCCGACCAGGTGGCCATCTTCTCCAGCTATCACGGGCAAGCGTCTCACTTTATTTTTTTCCATCAAACGAACGGCGTCTTCAACATGTTCTTCCTCGGCGCACCAAATTATGTCTCGGGACATCACGTCTTCCACAGTCATGTCCTTGATATCAAGACCAGACACAAGGCCCCGGCACGTGATGTCACGGTCAGTGACAATGCCAAGTAGCTTTTCATCATTTTCGATTAGGAGACACCCAATATCATTGTCTCGCATTTTACGCGCCGCTGCGATAAGCGATGTGTCGGAAGAAACGGATATTTTACGGTCAGACATTATTTCTTTCACTAACATGGGCTTCTTTCCTTCTTGGAGTATTATGATTAAACCTTCTTGGAGTATTATGATTAAAAATGAAACCAAGGTTGACAGAAATTGTCTCGCTCCGCTGTGATTGCACTCAATAAGATGGGTGATAAATTGCGCCCCTATTCAGGGCAACTCCTCCATCGTAGCCAATCGTTCTTTAAGTTTGATTTCCGGCATATTGGTCAGGTTTTTTGCGTATTCCGCGGTTACTTTTTTTATCGTTTTTTTACTGAATTCTGATTTTATCATCGCCATTGTTTTGGGTAGCGCCACGAGAATGAGTTTGTCCAGTTCATCGTTTTCCGCCGCATGGTTAATCTCGCGGCTCACTTCTTTCAGGAAAGCCGCGCTTTCCTGCTCGGGAAAGTCAGCGTGATCTTCATAGGCGTGGCGGCTGTCTGATCCCGCAACATGGCCGCGGCCTGGCTTGTCAGTACCCTGATCATGCTGAAATTTGCGTGCTTCAGGGTGCTCGAGCACAAAATGCTCCTGCATGGCACCGTTGACATAATGACGTGTATAAATTTTAACGTGGGCGCGATCAGCGAATAAAATCCATTCACGATTTTTGCGATTAAGCATATGCTTTTCTCCAATAGTGGTAATTTACATCCTCCTTTATAAAACACTCATCAATTCCAGACATTGATCCCTGTCAAATATCAACTGTAATATCTGAGCTCACCTACTTGCAGCTAGTTACGGCATATGGAGTATGGTACCGTCACCTCTTACGATTGGGTTTTTACTACTTATTGGTGAAAGATGAGTCGAGTATTAGTTTTAGATGATGATCCTCGCATTCGTCAGATGCTGCAACGCTATCTGACCGGCGAAGGCTTTACTGTTGCTTTGGCTGGTACGCTCCAGCAGGCACAGCAGGCTTTTACGCAGCAATCTATCAACCTTGTACTTCTTGATCTTAAACTTGGTGCTGAAAACGGGCTGGATTTCGCGCGGGCAATCAGAGCAACGGATAAACGAACCCCCATCATTATTCTTTCCAGCAAAGATGATGTTGTTGATAAGGTTGTTGGTCTTGAAGTTGGTGCTGATGATTACATTGCCAAACCGTTTCATTTGCGTGAATTGCTGGCGCGGATAAGGGCGGCAATGCGCCGCGCGGAAACAACTCTTGTCGACGAAAGCCTTTTGCCTGCAGGGCCACCGCGCAGCGAAAATATATCTTTTGGAAATTGGCGTATGGCGCGCGCCAGTCGCCTAGTGACCAACCACCTTGGGCAAGAGCTACCCCTCACGTCAAAAGAGTATAAACTTTTGGGTGTGTTTGTAGAGCACCCGCGACGCGTTCTAAGCCGAGATCAACTGACAAACAAAGTCTCCGGTCGCGCCTGGAATGCCTATGACCGCAGTATTGATACGCAAATCCGGCGTTTGCGCAAAAAAATTGAGGATGACCCCGGCAATCCAAAACTCATTAAAACGGTTCGCGGTGAAGGCTATATATTTTCTGTAGACGTTCACGTTGAGACAGATTTTTCATGAGGATTTTATTGTTCGTATATTGATTGGAATCAAGCGTTTCTGGATGAAAAATTGTATAATCTTGAATAAGTTCAATTAATTGCCACCCCAAAAGATGGCGGCGAAACGAGTTAGGCTTTCATTGGGACAGGAGGTAACAGCGTGTCTGGTGAAACAAAAACCTCTTCAAACCAAGAGGAAAGTCTCTATCAACATGACAGTGCGGTAAAAGAGGCTAAATGGCGCGCCTTAATTGATGAAGTGCCAGATGCTGTCATAATCATCAATGAGACAGGCATTATTCAAGAAGCCAACCCGGCAACATTAAAATTATTTGGCTATGTGCCAGAGGAACTCATCAATCAAAGTGTCTCCATTTTGATGCCTGAACCTTTTCGCACTAAGCACGGTGATTATCTAAAGCGTTATCTGGAAACTGGTGAGAAACATATTATTGGTCGCAGGCGCGAAGAGATCGCCGTTGGCAAAGACGGCAAAGCTTTCCCGGTTACCCTTTCGGTTAGCGAAGCAAGGTATGATGGTGTAAGGCTTTTTGTCGGCATCATCCATGACCTTAGCAACATAAAGACAAACGAAGAAAAACTGTTTCAGGCACAAAAGTACGAGGCAATTGCTCAACTGACGGCAGGCATTGCGCATGATTTCAACAACTTATTAACAGTTGTTCAAGGCAATCTGGAAATGTTGAGTGCCCAGGTTTCCAGCGATGCCGGCCACGAAATTTTGGCGGAAGTATTAGACGCCATTGACGACGGCAGCCATCTGGTAAAGCAACTGCTGGCGTTTGGTCGCAAACAGGTATTGAAGCCTGATGTCATTAATATCAACCAACTGGTTCGAGATACGCTGCGACTGCTTCGGCGGACCATAACCGAAACCATAGAAATTCACGATACTCTTGCTAGAGAACTTCCTTTGGTGAAAGTGGATCCTATCCAACTCGAAAACGCTTTGATGAATCTGGTGATTAATTCCCGCGATGCGATCGCTGAACATGGTCAGATATTTATTGAAACAAGTGTGGTTTCCGCAGCAGATTTACCACCGAACATACCAATAGATAGCCTGCATGAATTATATGTTTACATAGCGGTGCGAGACAATGGATTAGGTATACCCCAAGACGTATTGGATCATGTTTTTGAACCATTCTTTTCAACCAAAAAAACCAGTAAAGGTTCTGGCCTCGGCCTCAGTATGGTACAGGGTTTTATCAAGCAATCCGGCGGCGAAATATCAATTGAAAGTGAGCTTGATCGCGGCACGATAGTATCGCTTTATCTGCCATGCCTTGATGATAGCGGCACAGTTTCCTCTGATACTTCCTCTGACAACAAAGGGTATGAAAGCGGCAACGGCGAATTGATCCTGCTCGTTGAAGATGACGCAAGGGTCAGGCGCGTAAATTCACGGCGCCTTGCAAAAATAGGCTATGAAGTCCTAGAGGCTAAAAACGGCAAACAAGCGCTGGAAATTCTGGCTGCGAATCCCGCCGTAAATCTGCTATTTTCAGACATTGCAATGCCCGGCGGCATGCGCGGCCATGAACTGGCAGATCAGGCGTGCCGCCTATTGCCCCATCTTAAAGTTCTTTTGACCACAGGTTATGCTGAAGAACATGCCACCTCAAACCTGCCCCGCTATAGAGTTTTAACAAAACCCTACAGCGTGGAACAGCTTGCCAAATATCTGCGAGAGGTGCTGGGCGAGCAATAGGCAAGAAGCTGGTACTTAATGAAGTACGCTCGATTGCGCCATGCGTTCCAGCGACGGCAGATCCAAAATGGTGATCTCGTGGCTATTTCTAGACGTAATGATTGCCCGACGCTTGAAGAAGCTGAGAACACGGCACACGGTTTCCTGTGTCAGTCCCATGTAATCGGAAATATCAACACGAGACATTGGCAATTCAATAACCTGGTCAGCAAAGCCCATATCAACGCGTTTATTGTAAAAATCTAATAGGAAACTTGCTATCCGTTCCTTGGGGCGTTTTCGTCCCAGAGAAATCATATGATCTATTTGTTTTTCCTGCTCATTATGAACACAGCTGAATACAAATTTCGTCAGCTCTGGTGATTGCCCCATGACAGCATGCAGTTGCGAAATTGGGTAACATAATATGGTGGTCTGAGTGACGGCTTCTACTGAATAGAAAGAGGCAAATTCAAAGGGTAGACCAATTATATCACCAGCGCCAAAAAACCCAATGACCTGACGTCTGCCATCAGCGAGAAGTTTTGATGTTTTCACGGTGCCTGAAACAATCTCATACACATGCTTCACGTCGTCTTCTTCATGCAGGATAGTGCTGCCTTTAGAAAGTTTTCGCTTTATGCCTGTAAGTGCCAGCATTTGTTTCGAGTTTGCCACATGTGCAGCAGAAGCCAATATACCTTCAGGTTGACCGAAGTAATTTGACGTTGGACTAGCAATATTCATGAAATGACCCCTATCGTTACAGTTGCCTGTGTGAATCGTTACAGTTGCCTGTGTGAAAAAGAACTCGGCAATGAGGGGATACTGTCAGGCTATTGTAGCCATGATATGCCAAGCGTATGACAGTTTGTGACAAATTGTTACACTGTACGACGACTTCATTTTAATCTTGGGCAAGAATGCGAACCCAGCCTTGCCCAAAGCTGATATTTTTTGGTGCTGACGGCCATTAGTTACAAATGAAAAGCGGAATATCAGATTTCTGCAATATCTCTCGTGTCACACCGCCAAAAATAAATTCCCGCAACCGCATGTGCCCGTATGCACCCATCACGATAAACTCGGCTCTGTTTGAATGTGCAACATTCAGCAGCTCTTGAGCAATAGTACCCTCCGGTATACGGCTGAGGGCATCAACCTGGAGACCGTGTCTCACAAGGAAAGGCGCTATATCCAAGCCGGGAAGTTCTTTTGGGTTATCTTCCCCCACTTCAACAACAATAATTTTGGGCGCCGCTTTTAACATGGGTAGCGCGTGCCTGACAGCATGCGCCGCCTCCTGAGAACCGTCCCATGCAATGAGCGCAGCGTCAGTACCAAGTGGGGCCGAACATTTGGTTGGCAATGCGAGAACCGGCAAACCGTTTGCAATCGTTAAATCGCTGGCAAGGGCCCATGCATTCTTTCCGCTCGGTAGCTCACGGTTATCGATGCTGATAATTGTCACATCGGCTATACGAGCCTGTTCACCTAATATGGTAACGGCGTCACCAATTTCTCCTGTCCATTCCCACGGCGGGCCCGGATCAGGCCAATGAGTTTCAAATGTATGTCGGGCTTCTTTCGAAATATCAGTCCATTGTTCTACCACCGTATTAATGAAACCATCAGCTACAAAATAGCCTTGAGAATAAGGCAGATAATTGCTCAAAAGCGGTGTGATGTGACTTGCTATCACATGTGACCCATATTTCTCAGCAAGCGCCAGCACTGTCGCAATATGATTGCTGAGATGTTCACCCTGTTCCACATTAAAAAGAAGCGTTTTCATTAGCCAATCCTTTCTTTTACTTCCGCATACTGTCTATGAACCTTCTGGATTTGCGTTGTTTTGATCAAAGTCATAAATGATCGTAAATGTCGGCTCGTGAAGAAGCCTCAGACGATCTGTGCATCTCCTTTAGCAGTAACGACGTTGATTGCGCGCAATATAAAGCGCTGGGTGTTTGGCATAATGGAGGATAGCTAATTAGGGACAATCACCGGGATGCAGCGAGAGAGCAAAAGTTGGGAGTGGCATGACGGCAATGGGCCGGTTATCGGAATTGCTTTGCATGCAGGCCACGAAATACGCGGTGATTTGCGGCCGATTCTGGCCATTGATGAAGAAACGAGACTGCGTGAGGAAGACCCATATACAGACCAATGGGCTCGGTCTTGTGGCGCTTGGCTTGTTGTAAACCGTTCACGTTTTGAATTGGATTTAAACCGGCCACAAGATCAAGCAATATATTGCACGCCGGACCAAAGCTGGGGTCTCAAGGTTTGGTCCTCTTCTTACCCAGCTCAATTATTCGCCAAAATTTACAAAGAACATACGCGTTTTTATCATGAATTAGACAATTATCTGGAACGTTTTGTCCGACGTTTCGGCGCCTTCGTCATTCTGGATGTGCACAGCTATAATCATCGGCGGGAAGGGCCAAACACTGCTCCTGAAAACCCTGCGTTCAACCCGGGTCTTAATGTTGGCACAGGCAGCCTGGATCGTAGCTATTGGGCGCCGCTCATCGATGGATTCATCGACGACATGCGTGGCTCAAACTATCGCGGAAAGCCTATGGACGTGCGGGAGAATATAAAATTCCGCGGCCGGTATCTGGCGGAACATGTTCACCGCAAGTTTCCGGGTGTGGGTTGCGTACTCGCGCTTGAGTTCAAGAAAACCTTTATGGATGAATGGACCGGCATACCCGACATGGACGCCGTCGCTGAAATAGAAAGCGCACTCCGCTTTTCGATCGCTGGCCTTCAAAATAGTCTGATCACACATTACGGCTGCATTAGGCATAAAAATGCCGGATAATCACATGGAAAGCACCAAACCAGACCGGATAGATGAATTGCTGTCCAATCTGGTATCGGGCGTTGCCATTGACGAAATCGTTGGTGAGACCGGTTCTCTACACCTGGATAAACCTCATCCTTATCTCTGTGTGCACAGACGCACTTCAGAAGACCAAACTCACGGTGCATACCGCTTGCTTGCGGGTATGGGCTCGGTTTTTCTTATGCCTGAAACCGCAGATGGCATGGACGCAAGAGTATCTTGGGTTCACCATATTGCAGCGATGATGGTTGATACTTTCGGAGCATTTCTGCTGGTAGAAATATGGCCCAAAAAAGCGCAAATGCCAGCCGAAGCAATAGAAAAAAAGATTAATTTCCACATCCATACTTCCGACCGCAGCGTCGAAAATACCGTTCTCCAAGCTTTGGAAGAAGCAATACTTAGTCATGGTTGGGGCGGTTTTATACCTCGCTGCACTGTTAGCTATGAACTGTGTCCAGCGCCTGACGGACAGGAATCGCTCATGTCGGTCGTCAATGTCGATAACAAGCGTCGTTTTTACATAGGAATTGAAGTTGATGCGGTTTATCTGGAACCCGGAACGGATACTATTAGGCCGGAGGTTTTACGGTCTGTCGGTACTAACTTTTCATATTGTCTGAAACAAGCCATCTTTGCGTTTGCACAAAGTAAAAGCACGCACAAACCCCAGCACTATCACCAACTGGGATCGCGAATTTTTACTGACTCGGCTGTGCAGTCAGACATCGTTCTTACCGAAATTGGTAAGTCGGTAGATCTCGTTTTATACGCGACACCTGTCAACACGGCGCAAGCGTGGAATATTTTTCAGCACACTGGTTACAAAAAAGAGCCTGAGTTTCACTATCGACCATTGACCGCGCATGAAGGAAAGCTCAAGCGGGCGTTATATAATGCGCCGATAGACGATGTGGAAGATCCGGCGTTGCATTTTGTCTTTGCCGAAAGGCGCATCGAGCTTGATCGCCAAATTACCATGCTCAGCGATAGAGGAAGACCCGAGTTTCTATTGGGAAGTCAGCAAATCTTCCCTTGGCCCGCACTCCCATTGCTGGAAAACGCCAAGGCGTTGATACGGGACATCGAACCTACGCCTTCCTTGGAGGCGCATGAGATTTTCATCTCCGCTGAAACATTGGCAATTCATGCACATAAAATGTTGCGAGACATGGGGACCGAACGCTCACTTGAAGCAAAAGTAGACTTACGCGACGACCTGCCCGGAATTATGGTTTCCGACGGTAATTTATTGATTGGCCGCGATGCAAAATTTTCGGAAAAACGAATTGAAGCGGTTCTCAATCATGAAATTGGCACCCATATTTTGACACACCACAATGGTGCCGCACAACCGTTCACAAGCCTTCAAGTGGGTTTCGCCGGATATCAGGCACTTCAGGAAGGATTAGCGATTATTGCTGAATATTTATCTGGCGGTCTGAGCCAAACCCGCATCAGGCAGATAGCCGGTCGCGTGGTGGCCGTACATTCGGTAATCCACGGCGCGACCTTTCTGGATACGTTTAACCAATTACATGATCAACACGGTTTTGCCGCTTACTCGGCATTCATAACTACTATGCGCGCCCATCGCAGCGGCGGCTTCACAAAAGACATTGTATATTTGCAGGGTGTGACAGAAGTGTTGGATCTATTGGGCACTGGGCATCAATTGGAAGACTTGCTTGTGGGAAAATTTGCCGCTTCTCATGTCGATATTATTGAGGAACTGAAGTGGCGGGAAATTTTGCGCCCCTGCAGTATTTTGCCGCCTTATTTAAATGACGCTCTAGCGCGTGACAGGTTGAAAGATTTAACCAAAGGGCGGTCTCTTATTGAATTACTTGGAGATTAGCAGTGGAATTGGCTTTTGTTATAAACAGTGTGGCACAGGAACTGACAGGATACACAACTACACACTTGGCTCTAGCAGCCATAAAGCGCGGCCACCGTGTTTGGTATATTGAACTGGGATCATTCACCCTTGACCGGGACGAAATGGTGCACACTGTCGCGACAAGGCCGCCGCGCGCGAATTACCGTTCTGCAAAAACACTGCTTGAAGACCTCAAATCGCCCAAAGCAATACGAGAGCGTATCACAATCGATACACTTGATGTTCTCATGTTGCGCTACGACCCTGCGCAGGAGATAGCGGCTCATCCATGGGTATCCGCGGCGCCGCTTTTTTTTGCACGGTTAGCTCTGCGGCACAAAGTCATTGTACTCAATGACCCCAAAGGGTTGCGGCAAGCCGCCAATAAACTGTATCTGGAATTATTCCCCCGTTGGTTGAGGCCCCGCGCCCTGGTTACCCGGGACCATAAAGACATTCTAAGCTTTCTGGAGCAAGAAGGCGGCACAATGGTCATCAAACCACTTATGGGGTCTGGTGGTCATAATGTGTTTTTGGTGCGGCCTGAAGATGCGCCTAATCTTCATCAAATAATTGATGCTGTGTTGAGCGACGGATATGCTTTGGCGCAAGAATATCTTCCCGACGCGCAGCGCGGCGACATTCGATTATTTCTAATGAACGGCCAGCTTTTGGAGCAGGACGGTAAGGTTGCAGCACTCTACCGACATCAAAGCGGCGGCGATATGCGCGCAAATCTAACTGCCGGCGGTTTTGCGTCAAAAGCGCATCTTGAGGATATCGTGCTGGATATGGCAAATGCAGTGCGATCACGTTTGGTAAAAGACGGGATGTTTCTTGTCGGGCTTGATATAGCAGGCAGTAAACTGATGGAAATTAATGTCTTCAGCCCAGGCGGTCTTGTTGGGGCTAGCAAACTCATGAAGGTAAACTTCATGGAGACCGTTCTTGATGCATTAGAATATAAGGTGAGCTTGGCACAGCGAGACCACAATCTCGCAAACTGGGAGTTAGCTACTCTGTAATGCTCACATCCTAAGGGGTAGTTAACCGACCACTGCGCCGCCAAACCGTATCAATACATATAGCCCATACGTAGCCAGTAGTGTTCCGGCATGCCATTTCTGGAGGCCTTTTGGTGACGACCACAGGTAGAATAAGGCCAGTAGCGTAATACCCAATAGAACCGGTAAATCGATCCAAAGCGTTGTCGAATGGACCGCTAATGGCCCTATTAAGGCAGCCAGACCAGGGACCAGAAGTGTATCGAGGATATTACTTCCCATAAGGTTGCCAAGCGATAGCCCAGCTTTTTTACGCAGAAGCGCCCAACTGGATAACGATAACTCAGGCAAGCTGCTACCGATACCCAAAATGACAACTGAAACAACCGCTTCACTGATCTGAAATTGATGCGCGAGTGCAAGGGAAGTGCTGACGGTCAGTTCTGCGTTGCCGAGCAACAGAACAAATCCAAACACAAGATAAAACCATGGCTTGTGCGACGGTATTGGCAAAGCCGCAGGTGGTGTAGCGTCAGCACTACGCCTGTTTAAAATAAGGACACCGAAAAAACTGACATAAAATAGCACTAAAATTGCACCTTCCAACCGGTGCAGCGTACCGTCTACAAGCGTCAAGAAAAGCAGGATTATCGAACTAAGAAGACCCGCTCCATATAAATAAAGCGTTCGCCGGGCAATTCGAAGCGTGCCTATCATGGCGACGATGCCAAGGATGAGGCTGATTTGGGCTATGGAACTGCCAATGGCACTGCCAATAGCTATACTACCGCCGACGTCTCCCAAAACATTGCGCACGGAGGCGTCTATGGCAATTGAGATCTCCGGGAGGTTAGTACCTACAGAGAGGATGCCCAAGCCAACAAAAGCCTCACTGAGACGAAAGCGTTTTGCAAGCGACGTTGCACCGCGAACAATCAGCTCCGCGCCCACGCCGAGGCCAACAAGGCCAACAAGAAGCAGAAAAACTTGCATGGGTTCGCCCTACCTCCTTGCTAGATTATTAAATACCAGCGAGATTATCGCACCGCCAAGAATACCGAAGTTGCAACGACGTGCTTTGACCGTGATCAAGGCTAGACGCGAGATTAAGGTCTTGCTTGTTTTCATGCATGCTTCTCCACGGCGACATATTGATCGTGATCAACATCCTGCCTTTGGAAATCGTTAGTGTTTCAAGAAAGGGAATGATGTTTTACCCGCTTGAGGGGCATGGGCGATTTCTGATGGTGCAAACAATAGGTTTAGATCGAGGCTTTTGGTGGCACATTTGGGCCATGGCAGCAATTTTGTTCTGCGCCTCAATGCTTTCAGCGCGGCTGCAGGCACAGGAAGCAGACGGTGCCTTGCTTATTGAGATCGAGGGACCAATCGGACCCGCAGTTGAAGATCACGTCGCTCGAGGTTTCGAACAGGCTAATGCTGCAGCGGCACCTCTTATCATTCTGCGGATCGACACGCCAGGTGGATTGGCTTGCTCCACGCGCGGATTAGTCAAGACGATTCTTGCGTCCCAGCGTTCTGTTGCCTGTTATGTTTCCCCGTCTGGCGCGCGGGCGGCCAGCGCTGGTGCCTATATCCTGCTTGCATGCCATATTGCCGTGATGGCACCCGGTACAAACGTCGGATCTGCAACGCCGATAATGATTGGTGGCACACCGGGCAGTACGGAACCAGAGACAGAAAAATCCGACCACCCCGACCTGACCGACAAAGTAATTAACGACTCCAAAGCCTATATGCGATCCCTTGCCGAGATACGTGGACGTCCAGGCGACGTTGCTGAGAAATTTGTTAGCGAGGCTTTGAATTTGACTGCGCTGGAAGCCAAGGAACTGGGGTTAATTGATATGATTGCCGTCAGTATTCGCGACATGCTCGGCCAATTAAATGGCAGGGTCGTCAGTATTGACGGCCAACAAACAGAACTTGATACCGATTTGCTCGACGTGACGCTATTTGAGCGCACATGGCGGGACGAGCTTCTGGCATTCATCACCAACCCCAATACTGCGTATCTGTTGTTGATGGCAGGCATATACGGCCTGTTCATCGAAGCGACGAACCCGGGACTGCTTGCGCCTGGAATTCTTGGGGGTGTCTGCCTTATTCTCGGGCTTTATGCGTTGCAAATGCTCCCGATCAATTACGCTGGCGTTGCGCTGATTGTCCTCGGACTTGCTTTAATGACTACGGAAACCTTTGTTCCTGCCTTCGGCATCTTGGGAATTGGCGGAATTATAAGTTTTCTGCTGGGTTCGATCATGCTGATCGACAGCGATGTACCAGAGTTTACCATCTCTCCGATATTGATCGGCACTGTTTCAGCCACCACGGCCGGGTTATTTCTTTTTGTTTTGTCGTTTGCGGTACGGGCTTGGCGGCAACCTGCAGTCAGCGGCAACGCCGCAATGCTCGGGTCCACCGCGCGTATCCTGCGGTGGCAGAGTGGCGCTGGTGCGGTGAAGACGCACGGCGAGGTTTGGTCTGCGGTTGGAATTGACGATGCCAAACCCGGCGACAGCGTAAAAATTATGGGAATTGACGGCCTGACTGTGACCGTTTCGCCGCTGAAAACCACCGACAATAAGGAGAAAGACGATGCCATTTGAACTGTTGTATTCGGTATACAGCCTTACACTGCTCGGACTGTTAATTGTTTTGTCCGCCATCAAAATACTGCGGGAGTATGAACGCGGTGTGATTTTTCTGCTGGGTCGGTTTTGGCGGGTAAAAGGGCCAGGCCTGATCATCGTCATTCCAATCATTCAGAAAATGGTTCGAGTTGACCTTCGCACGATGGTCATGGATGTGCCGGAACAAGACGTCATCTCCAAGGACAATGTTTCTGTCAAGGTAAATGCAGTGGTTTATTACCGTGTTGTAGAGGCCAAACGGGCGATTATTGAGGTGGAAAATTATGAATACGCTACCAGTCAACTGGCTCAGACTACCCTGCGCTCGGTACTTGGCCAGCATGCGCTCGATGAAATGTTGTCGGAGAGGGATCGTCTAAACGACGATATCAGACAAATTCTCGACGACCAAACGGATGCATGGGGCATCAAGGTTTTGAACGTTGAGCTTAAGCATGTTGACCTCGATCCCACCATGGTAAGGGCAATCGCAAAGGAGGCAGAAGCAGAACGTTTACGCCGAGCCAAAGTCATTTCTGCCAAAGGCGAGGCTCAAGCCGCCAGCGACATATACGAAGCCGCAAAAATATTGCACCAGCAGCCAGAGGCGATGCAAATTCGCTATCTGACCGCACTACCGGAAATCGTTGGCGAACGCTCCTCTACAATTATTTTTCCGCTGCCAATGGATCTGATAAACGCGTGGTCATCACGCCCACCAAAAGAGGAAACATAATCCAAACCACCAAGTATACTCCCAGCTTCTCTAAGGTGCAGATGGCGCTTGTAACGTGAAGTGCGATCAAGGCGACCGGTCCGTCAAATTATTGGTTTTACTGCGATTGGGACTATAAACGAGCCAATAAACAAGAGCGACAAACCCCCCGCCGCCAACGATGTTGCCGGCTGTCACGACGCCAAGATTACGCAGAAAGCCGCCAATTTGCCATTCGATCCCCTCAGCCATCATTGCAACCGGGATCGTATACATGTTAGCAACCGAGTGCTCAAAGCCGAGACCAACAAAAGCAGAAATTGGCAACAAAATGGCAACGATCTTGTCAGTCACGCTACGCGCAGAAAAACAAAGCCAGACGGAGAGACAAACCAAAACATTGCACAAAATACCGCGAAAAAACGCCTCCATAAAGGTCAATTCCAGTTTTGCGGCGGCAATTGAATTTGCTGTCTCACCAACCATCCCATCCGCGAGGTTGAGAACACCTGAAAGCACAACTAAAATGGCAGTTCCAAGAGCGCCGACCAGGTTGCCCAAATAAACGATGACCCAGTTACGCAGGAGTTGTAAGCCGCTAATTTTGCGATCAGCCCATGCCATAACAATAAGATTGTTACCGGTGAACAATTCGCCGCCGCCAACCACCACAAGAACAAGTCCTAGAGAGAATGCTATGCCACCAACAAACCGGCTGGGTCCAAAACCCAAGCCACTGTTCGTTAGAACTAATGTGTAGAATATCGCGCCGAAAGCGATAAAAGCGCCAGCAAGGATGCCCAGTGTAAATGTTTGACCGCCTGGCTGCGCTACCTTCGCAACAGCAGCCTCTTCAACCCGCCGGGCGATTTGCGTCGGCGTATATGCTTCAAAGCCGAATTCTGATGGCTCAACGTTTTTTTTTACCTCCGACTCTAAATGAACAGGCATCTCACTTCCTCCAAGGCTTGTTTTTGGTGAATAATCTACTCAACCGAACGACCCAACAGTGAATGCAAACATAGCATCACCACTATGGCCGCGCTGAATGGACTTCGTCAAAGCAGCGGTATGGTTGTAAGCGGTGTAACAATCGGGACATTGACCGAAATCAACCCACCTGTGCGTAGACGATAGTAGAGTGGCAAATGATATCAATTAGGCAAACTGCCGTTAACAGATAAGCATCGTTTATGAAGACGAAACATGAAGTTGTTCTATTCTTCTGCGATATCATGCTCAGGGCCGTCCCGGTCATTGGCAACGGGAAAATTGCACCAAAATCTGTCCACCAGAGAATGAGAGCATGACAGTTCCAACCAAAAGTTTCCCCAGTGAGGAGTTGATCAAAAAGCCGTCGCTCTTCGGAGCAGTTCCGCCAAATATGCGCAACTACGATAACCTTTGCGCGTCCTTTTGCTGGGAGACTGCACGGAACCAGATTGACGGCTTGTCCGGCGGAGCCCTCAATATCGCCCATGAGGCAGTTGATAGGCATGTGTTGAGCGGTCGCGGGCAACACTGCGCGCTGCGTTGTCTCGCCAAATCAGGCGCGTGTCGCGATATTTCTTATACCGATCTCAAGCGCGCCACCGACCGTTTTGCCCACGTACTTGCCGACCTTGGGGCGAAGCCCGGCGATACGGTATTTTCGCTTCTTGGGCGGGTGCCCGAGCTATATATTACGGCGCTTGGTGCCCTCAAGGCCGGAGCGGTCTTCTGTCCCCTGTTCTCGGCGTTCGGTCCCGAGCCAGTGCAATCTCGCATGACGATCGGCAAAGCAAAAATACTCATAACCACAACAAACTACTATCAGCGCAAGGTGGCTCCTTGGCGCACAAAGCTGCAAAGCCTGCAACATGTTCTTATCATCGATGCACACGGAGCACCCCCAGAAGGCACCCTCGATTTAGATGTTTTACTCGCGAGCGCGCCAGCCGTTTTCGAAATCGTGCACACTCAGCCAGAGGACCCGGCGCTCCTGCATTTTACCAGCGGCACTACTGGCAAACCCAAAGGCGCGCTCCATGTCCACGAAGCGGTAGTTGCGCATCATATGACTGCCCGGTACGCCCTTGATCTCCATCCGGACGATATTTATTGGTGCACCGCCGACCCAGGCTGGGTAACCGGCACCTCATACGGCATCGTGGCGCCGCTTACCAACGGTGTCACCATGATTGTCGATGAAGCCGAATTTGATCCCGGTCGCTGGTACGAAATTCTCGAACGAGAAAGAGTTACTGTTTGGTATACTGCCCCCACTGCTATCCGCATGCTCATGAAAGCAGGGCCTGAACTGGCACAGCAGCGCGATCTCAGCCGCCTGCGTTTCATGGCGAGTGTCGGCGAGCCCCTTAACCCCGAGGCCATTTTGTGGTCGAAGCACGCCTTCGGCGAGCCGTTTCACGACAACTGGTGGCAGACCGAAACCGGCGGTATCATGATTGCCAATTATGCCGTTATGGACATCAAACCCGGTTCCATGGGCAAGCCACTGCCAGGGATAACAGCAGCAATTGTGGAACGCGCCAACGGCGAGGGTGTGAAAATTGTTAACACCCCTATGATGGTAGGGGAGCTGGCCCTGCGTGCTGGATGGCCTTCCATGTTTCGCGGCTATCTGGGCGAAGAGACGCGGTATAAAGCGTGTTTCGCCGACGGTTGGTATTTAAGCGGCGACCTCGCCATGTGTGACGCCGACGGCTATTTCTGGTTTGTTGGGCGCGCGGACGATGTGATCAAGTCTGCCGGGCATTTGATCGGTCCATTTGAAGTTGAAAGCACATTGCTGAAACACTCTGCAGTTGCCGAAGCTGCCGTTATTGGCATTCCCGACGAACGCGCTGGCGAGGTTGTTAAGGCCTTTGTCGCCCTGAAACCGGAATATGAAGCATCGGAAGAGCTGCGACGGGATATCCTGGGACACGCCCGTAAACACCTGGGGCCTGCCGTTGCGCCCCGCACCGTCGCATTTGCAGACGACTTGCCGAAAACCCGGTCAGGCAAAATCATGCGCCGCCTTTTGAAAGCGCACGAACTGGGGCTGCCCGAGGGCGACACCTCTACGCTGGAGAAGATGACATCATGACCCCCGCAAAAAAAGCCAAGCTCCACCTGAATCGCGGCAATGCACTTGACCGGCTCAAAATGATGATCCGCATCCGCCGGTTCGAGGAAAAGTGCGCCGAACTCTACACGCAAGAAAAAATTCGTGGCTTCCTGCATCTTTATGTCGGCGAGGAGGCGATTGCCACCGGTGTAATGCCTGCGCTCAATACGGATGACGCCGTCGTTGCAACCTACCGCGAACATGGTCATGCACTCGCTCGCGGCCTACCGATGAATGCAGTGATGGCCGAGATGTATGGCAAGCATGAAGGTTGCAGCCGTGGCCGCGGCGGCTCAATGCACCTGTTTCATGAGCCCACCCGTTTTTATGGTGGGAATGCTATTGTCGGTGGTGGTTTGCCCATAGCTGTTGGTTTGGCGCTGGCCGACAAGATGCTTGGTCATCAAAGGGTAACAGCCTGTTTCTTCGGTGAAGGTGCGGCTGCAGAAGGTGAGTTCCATGAAAGCCTTAATCTGGCAGCTTTGTGGAAACTGCCGGTACTTTTCATTTGCGAAAATAATCTCTATGCGATGGGAACTGCGCTGGCTCGTTCTGAATCCGAAACTGACATTCATACGAAGGCCGCTAGCTACAAGTTGCCGTCCGAATCGATTGACGGAATGAATGTGGTAAACGTTGAAGCCGCCGCCCGCCGCGCGGTCGCCGCCATCCGCGCCGACCAGGGGCCCTATTTTCTCGAATATCGCACCTACCGATTTCGGGCGCACTCGATGTTTGATGCCCAGCTTTACCGCGGGGCAGACGAAACCAAAGAATGGGAGGCCAAAGGTCCCATCGTCCGCTTCCGGGACTGGGCAGTGACCGCAGGTCTGATCCATGCCGCCGACGTTGAAGCGATCGAACAGGAAGTATCTGGTGAGATTGCCAAGGCCGTCGCTTTTGCCGAGGCCGGGACCTGGGAACCGGTCAGAGAGTTGACCCGCGACGTGATCGCCGGAGGAAAATTATGACCGAATTGTCATACCGTGATGCCGTTCGCCAAGCGCTAATTGATGCGCTGAACGCAGACGAGCGCGTCTTCCTGATGGGCGAAGATGTCGGCAGCTACGGCGGCTGTTATGCGGTCAGTAAGGGCTTACTTGAAGAGTTTGGGCCTGAGCGCATCCGCGATACACCGCTTTCGGAATCAGGATTTACGGGTGCCGGCATCGGTGCAGCCCTTGGCGGGCTGCGGCCCATCGTCGAGATCATGACGGTTAATTTTTCGCTCCTCGCGCTTGACCAGATTATGAACAATGCTGCCACCATCCGGCATATGTCAGGCGGCCAGTTCAATGTCCCCTTGGTTATTAGAATGGCAACCGGCGCAGGGCGGCAGCTTGCTGCACAGCATTCTCACAGCTTAGAAGGTTGGTATGCCCATATCCCGGGCATAAAGGTGCTAGCCCCCGCGACCATCGACGATGCTTACGGCATGCTGGGCGCTGCGCTTGCTGACCCCGATCCAGTGCTTATTTTTGAGAATGTCATGCTGTACAATCGCGCTGGCACACGGAGCGACACAACTGTTGATATTACGTCGGCCGCAGTGCGCCGGGCCGGGAAAGACATAACACTCATCACATACGGCGGGTCGTTATGGAAAACACTGGAGGCCGCAGAGGTTTTGGCCAGCGAGGGGATTGATGCCGAAGTGATCGACCTCAGGGTTCTGCGGCCATTGGATGACGCCACGATCCTCGGATCGGTCGCGAATACCCGCCGTGCTGTCATTATCGATGAGGGTTGGCGCTCCGGCAGTCTAGCTGCCGAGATCAGTGCGCGGATCATGGAAAGCGTATTTTGGGAACTGGATGCGCCCGTGGGCCGTGTCTGTACAGCGGAGGTGCCGATCCCCTATCCCAAACACCTTGAAGATGCTGCCCTGCCGCAAGTGCCGGGGATTGTCGCTGCCGCCAAAGCAACTTTTGGTACGACAAAATGAGCATGTTTTGCATGCCGTCCCTGGGTGCCGACATGGAAGCAGGCACGCTCGTTGAATGGCTCAAAGCACCCGGCGACACGATCACACGCGGCGACATTATTGCCGTGATCGAAACGCAAAAAGGCGCGATCGAGATTGAGGTATTTGAAGACGGCGAGCTTACGGCCCTTCTGGTAGAGCCCGGCATGAAGGTACCTGTTGGCACACCGATCGCTGTTATCAACGGTGAACCGGAACCGGCGGCCGAAGCATCCTCTGCAGCACCCTCGAGCACTGAACCTTCCGTCGAGCCATCCCCGGTGCCAGTATCTCGCGCGCCGTCAAAACCCGATGTACGGTTAGCGAGGACACAAGCAAGAATCTCTCCAGCAGCGCGGCGCATCGCGGCGGAACAAGGAATCGACCTCACCGGGATGACAGGTACTGGTCCGGAAGGCGCGGTCATTTCAGCAGATGTCCCAAGCCATGCGCCGACACATTCGCGCGGCCTTGATCTCGTCGAAATGCGCAAGGCGATCGCGGCGGCGATGGCGCGGTCAAAGCGTGAAATTCCCCACTATTATCTCAGTCATACGATCGACCTGACACACGCGCAGATCTGGCTGGAACAAACCAACGCCGAACGACGTCCTGCCGAGCGGCTTCTAATGGGCGCGCTATTTCTCAAGGCTTCTGCCCTTGCTGTGGCCGAACGGCCAGGATTCAACGGGTTTTATACAGAAGACCGTTTTCAACCAAGCGACGCCGTTCACACCGGTGTCGCCGTATCGATCCGCGGAGGCGGTCTGGTATCACCCGCTCTACGTGATGCGAACATACTGTCACTAACCGATTTGATGGCCAAAATGCGCGATCTGGTGAACCGTGCGCGCAAAGGCCAGCTGCGCAGTTCGGAGCTTACCGACGCGACCGTGACCATCTCCAGCCTGGGCGAACGCGGGGTCGAGCAGCTCTACGGCGTTATTTACCCGCCCCAGGTTGCGCTCATTGGATTTGGCGCGGTTATCCAAAAACCAATGGTCATAGAGGGTACAGTGCTGCCCCGCTCGACGGTTGCCATTACTCTTGCCGCTGACCACCGTGTCAGCGACGGCCAGGCCGGTGCGCGACTGCTCAACGATATAAATAAACTTTTGCAAAGGCCGGAGACGTTATGACCGTAGATGAAATCAAAGCCGCCTTTCTTGAGGCTCTAAACCGGGTTGCACCCGAGATAGACGTGAATGACCTGGATCCCATCGAGGACCTTCGGGATGCATTCGATCTGGATTCCATGGACATCCTCAATCTGACGATTGAGCTTCATGACACACTCGGCGCCGACATCCCCGAAGCCGATGTGCGCAAGCTGACAACAATGGCTAGCGCCATTGATTATCTGGAAAAGCTTTTGGGTTGACGCTTTATGTCAGCTTCTGAACGCGCACCGCCGTCAGCTTGTATTCCGGCGCCCCAACCATCCTGTCACGATGCGGGCTCGTTACCCTGTTGATATGGCGTTCAGGGTCATGGAATGTTGAAAAAACCCGGCCTTTCGGCAAACGCTCATCAATATGAACAGGCAGGTCCGCCGAACCGTATCGGCTTACCAACTGCACTATTTCACCTTCAGACAAGTTCATATCACCTGCATCCTTGGGCGAAATATCGAGTGTGTCAGTCGGTCGCAGCGCAAGGTTTGCCGACCGCCGCGTCATCGTGCCCACATTGAACTGATACAAGTTCCGCCCGGTAGTCAGAATAAGGGGGAAAGCTTCATCGGTGATTTCCGGGGACGGATGATAGGAAAGACGGCGCAGTTTGGTTTTCACACCGTGCCCAAATGCCGTTTGATGTAATATTTCGGTACCTGCGTGACCTTCATCCGGGCACGGCCACTGCATGCCGCCGTTTTCCATGCGGGCATAACTTATGCCTCCAGCGGCAGGCCAAACGTCGCGAATTTCATCCCATATATCCTCGGGCGACGCATAATCGAAGGAATCTGCAAACCCCATATGGGCGGCTAGCGCGCAAACGATATCCCAGTCCGCCCGGGCCGCGCCCGGCGGGCCAATTATTTTCCGAACGCGCTGGATACGCCGCTCGGCATTCATGAACGTGCCGTCTTTTTCCAGCGCCGAGACCGCCGGCAGAAAGACATGGCCAAACTGGCTAGCAGTTTCCGTCATGAATAGATCAAGGACAATGATATGATCGATCTTTTCAAGGGCCTGCTTAACAGCGGTTTCGTTCGCTAACGTTGCCGCGATATCATACCCAACCACGATCAGCGCCTTCAGCTTGCCCTCGGCAGCGGCGTCAATCATTTCCATCAGATGAAGGCCGCGCCCTGTGGGAAGAGGGGAACCCCATGCCTGTTCAAACGCCGGGCGGGCATCTTTTACCGGCTGCGCGCCCGCCATAATGCCAGGGTCGCAGCCCATGTGGGCGGTACCCTGAACATTGTTCTGGCCGCGCAAGGGGTTAATTCCGGCGCCGGGCACGCCAATGTTGCCGGTAATCAGCGCGAGATTAACAAGACCCATCACCCCTTCGGTGCCTTGCACATGTTCGGTAATCCCAAGCCCATGCGCGCAGTATCCCGGCTTTGCAGTGGCATACAGCCGAGCAGCGGCGCGGATGTCTTCTGCCGAAACCTCGCAGATATCCGCCGCGCGTTCCGGCGTCCAATCCGCAACATGCGCAGAATATTCTTCAAACTCTTCTATCCGGGCATTCACAAAACGCTGGTCGTGCAAGCCTTCAGAGATGATGGTGTTGGCAATCGCATTCTGTAGTGGAATATCAGTGCCGGGCTTGAGTGCGAGATGGATCGTAGCGATTTCTGCCAACCCGGTCTTTCGGGGGTCGATGACGATCAACTTGGCACCGCCCCTTAGCACATGTTGGCGAATACGGGCACCCACAACCGGGTGACATTCGAGCGGGTTGGCGCCTGCAACGAGAATGGTTGACGCAAGCTCGATATCGTCAAAACTGTTGGTGGCGGCTCCTGCCCCAAGAGTCATTTTCATCGCGGCGGCGGTCGGTGTGTGACACACGCGGGCACAGCAATCGATATTGTTGGTGCCGATGACCAGCCGGGCGAATTTCTGGACCAGGTAGCTGTCTTCATTTGTCGACCGGGATGATGCAAGCACACCCACCGCGTCCGGGCCGTGTGTCTCGATCACATTGTTCAGCGCGTCCGCACACATGCCGAGCGCAGCATCCCAATCCACTGGCTTGTACCCCTGTGTACACCGGACTTGCGGCTGCACTATCCGGTCTGGACTGTGCACAAAATCCAGCGCATAGCGACCTTTGGCACAAGCATGTCCCTTGTTCACAGGTGCCCCGCGTGCTGGCCGAGTGGCGACTATCTGCCCTGCCGCTTCGCCGACATCAATCTCACAGCCCACACCACAGTAAGTACATGTCGTTCGTGTCCAACGTTCAGGATTGCCTGAACGAACGTCAACTAGCGCCGCGGTGGGGCAGGTATCGACACAGGCACCGCATGCAACACAGCCACCCTCGGCAAGGAGTGCACCGTGTTTGGGCACAATTCGGCTTTCTTCTCCCCGCGCGATTTCGTGCCAGACGGATTCACCCTGGACTTCCTCGCATATGCTCACGCAGCGACGGCAATCGATACACTGATCCATGTCGACACGAATTTGCGGCATTGAGACATCAAATCGTTCAGGTGCGGGGGCCGCACCGCCTGGCACAACGTTATAGCGGCGCATCAAACGGTGCAGCGCCTTGTCTGGATACCTGTCGAAATCCTCCGGCGCAACATGCTGTGCGTACCAGCCAATTTCGGTTTTGCGGTATTGCTCCAGCTCTGGGTTTATAGCGGTCACTGTCATGCCATCCCGGGCAGGCGTCTGGCACGCCGGCAAAAGGCCGGGCCGGTCACGAATTTCTACCAGACACATGCGGCAGGTTCCGATTGGCTCGCAACGACTATCATGGCAGATGGCGGGGATTTCTATGCCTGCCTGCAGCGCTACGGCTAGAATACTCATCCCGTCATCAGCGATGACAGTTTCTTCATCTATTTTGAATTTTACCAATATAAATACTCCAGCGTATGAAAAGGATTAAACCACACGTCGCCAAAGGTTCGTTGACCAACGTCAAGCACAACCCAATTGCTTGATACAAAGAGTTAAAACTGCCCTGTGCCTGTCGTTTGCAGCGAACATGTGGCAGCGTTCAGTTTGACGAGAAACCCTTCGGCCATCGTTTACCCCTCTGTTCAAATCAATTTACACAAAGCGTCCACAGTCTCATGCACGCCTGCAGACCCTATATTAGGGCCTGTTACATCTCTTTGGAGCAGGCCAGAAGCTCCAAAGGAATCGAGGAAATAGTACCGAATTGATGGTGATCAAGGATACAGTTATTGGGTAGGCTTAAGATTGCAAGAGTGCTGGAGGTTTTATCAGCACTGAGAAAAAATAGCAGCCACCATCAGGGTTAGATTTTTTGATCGAAGGAGATGACAAAATGGCCGAGTTGAGCGACGAAATACATAAAATCAAGGAAACTTTTGAAACCTCCATGGAAGAACTGAGACAAAAACGTGAAGAGCTTGCTTTGCAGGTCAAGCTTGGTTCTATGGAGGCAAGAGAAGATTGGGAAGCGTTGGAACATAAAATGCGAGACCTTGAAACCAAGTGGCATCAGTTCCAGTCCAAGGCCGGGTTGCACGAAAGCGCGGAAAATTTGGGCGCCGCCATGAAGATTCTTGGGACAGAGTTGAAAAACGGCTATCAACGATTAAAAGGGGCGCTTTGATCTTAGGCTGTTGTTGCTTGATAGAGCGCGGAAGCCAGCTACCGTAACAAGGACGGTGTTATTGATCACAGCATTGCTACAGCGACCATGATTAATGAATGGGTCGCACAGCATACAGTCGACATTACATCGCTGCAGCGCGCATGGTACCTAGACGGCGCGACTGATTTTTTACGCTCCAAAATAAAAATCGGCGTGCGTCTGATTTTGCCACGAGAAACTCATAGCCGACTATACAAAGGAACACGTCATGAGAAAACGTTTTTTCCGGTATCTTTTGCCCCCGCTAGGGGTCGGCGTTGTCGGTGCCGCCGTATTCCTGTTTCTCTTTATCCGCCCGTTGCCGGTAGAGGTCACGCGGCCCGCCGAGAACGTGCCGATACAGGTCTTCGGCCTCGGGACGGTGGAAGCGCGCATCCTGTCAAAAATCGGCTTCGAGGCCGGTGCCGCACTTGTTGAGCTGAATGCTGATCATGGCGACCGGGTAAAAGAAGATGATGTCTTGGCGCGTCTATACAGCGCCGAACAGGAAGCCCGCACCGCCAAAGGTAGAGCCGGCATGGTCAATGCAGCGGCAGCGGTAAAGATGGCCGAGGCCGCCGTCGGTAAGGCGCGTGCCGTACTCGCCCAGAAAAAACAGGCGAACATACGCAGGCAGGCGCTGGTCGCCCGGAAGACAGTGTCGGAAGCATCAGCCGAGGAAGCGCAGATGGAGGAGGAAGTGGCTGCCGCCGAGTTGGCCGTGGCGATCAGCGACGTCGATGTCGCCAAGGCCGCTGTTGAGGATGCCAAGGCTCAATTTGCGGTGGAAGAAGTGCTTCTGGATCATCACGTGCTCAGAGCTCCCTATGATGCCATCGTTGTTCAGCGTCACAAGGAGCTGGGTTCGGTGCTGAGCCCCGGTGAGGCACTGTTCACGCTGGTGGCTCCGGGAACAATTTGGGCACTGGCTTATATTGATGAAGCGCGCGCTGGTGATATCCGGGTTGGTCAGCCCGCCGAGGTGCGGTTGCGCTCACTACCACGACAAATGTTCGCCGGCCATGTGACCCGCATCGGCATTGAAAGCGACCGGGTGAGTGAAGAGCGCCGCGTCTATATCGCCTGCGACCGCTGCCCGGAGAGCTTCCATCTGGGCGAACAGGCCGAGGTCTACATCACGACCGGCATGGTCGACAAAGCGCTTCTAGTTCCCGAGACAGCAATCGCAGGTTTCGACGGAATGCGCGGGACGGTCTGGACGGTGGAGGACGGCGAACTGCGTCGCCGCGAGGTCGTGCTCGGCCATAGAACACTCGATTCCCGACTTGAAATAACCGATGGCCTGCCGGAACACGCGCGCATCGTCAGTGTACTTCGTCCGGGGCTGCGGGAAGGCCGCGCGGCCAAAGTGCTGGAGGAAACTTCGCCGTGAATCTAGCTTATCGCGATATCCGGCATAATCTGGGGCGTTTTCTGCTCACCTGTTTTGGACTGAGCCTGTTGCTGGGCGTCGTCCTGTCCATGATCGGGATTTACCGCGGCCTGGTTGAGGACGCACTGACGCTGGTCCGCACCCCCGCCGTTGATGTCTGGGTCGTGGAATCCGGCACACGCGGACCTTTTGCTGAAGCCTCTCGTATTCCGGGCGATACACGAGAGGCCATTGCCCGTCTTCAGGGCGTCAGCGCGGCAGGAAGCGTGACTTACCAAACCATTGAGGCACCACACGCCGGGCGAAAGCTCCGACTTTATGTCGTCGGCTTCGAGCCGGGTCGCCCTGGTGGTCCAGACCGGATCGCAACCGGCCGATCAATTGGCCGGAGCCACTATGAAATGGTCGCAGACAGACGCTCCGGGCTATTGCTTGGTGATCGCCTGGAGTTGGGCCGCGACACTTTCACGGTCGTCGGCCTGACCGATGGCCAGGTTTCCTCTGGAGGCGATCCCATTATCTACATTACTCTGCTAGACTCTCAAGAGCTTCAATTTGAACTCGCTCCACCTGCGGCGCGGCGCGAAATTGCCCGAGGCACCGGCTCTGGCAACACAGACACGATCAACGCCGTCGTCGCACGGGTCTCGGCGAACGCTTCAGCCGAAAGCATTGCAGAGGCCGCGCGGCGCTGGAAACACCTTTCGACGATGACCCAGGCCGGACAGGAAACCATCCTGACCCGCTCTGTTGTCGAGCGGGCGCGCAAGCAGATCGGTCTGTTCACCACCTTGCTCCTGATTGTCTCCGCCGTGATCATCGCGCTGATTCTCTACACCATGACGATGGATAAACTGCGGGAGATTGCCACTCTCAAGCTCATTGGCGCATCGGACCGAACGATCATTGGTCTGATCTTGCAACAGGCCCTTGCCATGGGGGTGATCGGTTTCGGCTTTGGGGCGCTTCTGATCACCACCATCAAGGACTATTTCCCGCGCCGCGTGTTGCTTCTGCCGGAAGATGGACTCGCGCTCGGGGCAGCGGTAATTCTTGTATGCATCCTCTCGAGCGCCCTCGGCGTGCGGCTGGCACTCAAGGTCGATCCTGCGACGGCGTTGGGAGGCTAACGATGAACAATCCGGGTGAGAAAATCCCGCTGGTCCACGTGCGGAACATATCTAAACATTTCGGCGAAGGCGAAACCCGCGTCGATGCCCTGCGCGATGTCAGCTTGAAGGTCCATCCCGGCGAGGTGATCGCACTTCTCGGACCGAGCGGGTCAGGTAAAACCACGCTGCTCAACGTCATCGGCTGTATCCTTGAACCCAGCAGTGGCTGGATCAGTTTGGACGGCGAGGTTGTTTATGATGGACGCTGGCTGCGATCCGATTTGCGCAAGCTGCGGCTTGAAAAAGTGGGTTTTATCTTCCAATTTCATAATCTTCTTCCCTTCCTCAGCAGTAGCGATAACGTCGCCGTAGTGCTCAGCTTGGCCGGATTTAGTGCGGCGGAATCCAAAAAACGCGCAGTCGAACTTCTGGACTATCTGGAAGTTGGACACCGCAAGGACGCGATGCCCGCTAATTTGTCCGGCGGTGAGGCCCAGCGAGTTGCAATTGCCCGTGCGCTTGCTAACCGACCCCGGATCATCCTTGCCGATGAGCCGACAGCGGCTCTCGATTCCCAGCGGGCAGGAATCGTGATGGACCTGTTGCGTAAAGTAGCTATCGAGCAAGAGGCAGCGATCCTCGCCGTCACACATGACGAGAAAATATTCGACCGTTTTGACCATATTTTTCAACTGAGGGACGGTTGTCTTGAAGCTCAATCAATGGATATGGATATTGACCGCGATGGAATAAGAACCAGGAAGGCGAACAAACCTTCAGCATAGAAAAATGCCTCATATTCTCCAGGCTCATACCGATTTAGAACACGAAAAGTCAGCTCATTGGCAAGACTCACCTTCGTGTTGAGCCTTGGCGGTTTTATCGGTATTATTCTCCAGTTGAACCTTACATGGGTCCCGGTCAAATTCCTTGACGTACCTTTTATCTTTGAGACGAATATTGTGATAATTGCCTTTGTGTTCGTCGCCTTTGTCGGTGTGGCCTTCGGTTTCCCCCTGCGAAGAACGCCGCGCGCGATCGACCTGTTCGGTTATGCGGTGAGATAAGCTCTTGGTTTTTGAAAACAGTTAAGGTTTCGGATACCAACCAATTCTCTGCTTCAAAGGCAAATATCTTCACACTAGTTACACTGAAACAGTTGAAAGGCGATTAAAAGCTTTTTCAGCCTCAACTGTAGTTGCCAGCGTATCAAAGAAACTGTCGGGTGTTACACTGATCGAATCAATATTTTGTTCCACAAGGAATTGCGTAAAATCCGGATAATCGGAAGGAGCCTGTCCACAAATTCCAATGGGTTTACCATTGCGCCGCGCGCCTTCAATTGCCATCGTTATCGCTTTAAGAACAGCAGGGTCGCGTTCATTAAATGCACCAGCGAGTCGGGACGAATCGCGGTCAACGCCAAGAACCAGCTGCGTAAGGTCGTTTGAACCAATCGAAAATCCGTCAAAAAACTCTGAAAATCCATCTATGGACAACACATTGCTTGGTATTTCACACATCATATAAATTTCCAGGCCTTGCTCGCCTCGCTTCAGGCCGTTGTGGCCCATAACGTCCAGCACAGCTTTTGCTTCCACAATTGTCCGACAGAAGGGAACCATTAGTTTGATATTATCAAAACCCAATGTCTCCCTCGCCGTTTTAAGAGCCGCGCACTCAAGAGCGAAAGCGTCTTCATAGTCAGAGTGAATATATCTTGATGCGCCGCGAAAGCCGATCATCGGGTTGTCTTCTTTGGTTTCGTATATTGAACCACCAACAAGAGCAGCATATTCGTTCGACTTGAAATCAGATGTCCGCACAATAACCGGTCTGGGATAAAATGCCGCAGCAATAGTCGCCACGCCTTCTGCCAAAGAATGGATGAAAAAGGATTTCCCGTCCTTGTAGGGTTTTATCAGTTCGTTGAGCTGATCATGGATTTGCTTGTCGGCAAGGCTATTCATATGCAACAGCGCCATCGGGTGCGCCTTGATGGTGTTGGCAATGATAAACTCCATCCGCGCAAGCCCTACACCGTCGCTTGGTAGCAGCCCCACCTCAGACGCTTGTTCCGGATTTGCAATATTGACCATGATGTTCGTTTTAGGGTGTGCCAGCGCGCTAACATCAGTTTTGGTAATGACAATCGGCAATATTCCGTCCATCACCTGGCCGGTTTCACCGCTGGCACAAGAGACCGTTATAGGCGCGCCATCTGCAATTTTCTGTGTCCCGTCGCCGGTTCCAACAATTGCTGGAATACCAAGCTCGCGCGCAACAATGGCACTGTGGCACGTGCGCCCGCCGTGATCAGTAACAATTGCTGCTGCGCGTTTCATAATGGGTTCCCAGTCCGGGCTTGTTGTCTCGGCAATAAGAACATCGCCCGTCCGAAAATTGGCAAGCTTGTTAACGTTTTTTATGTGCCGCGCGGTGCCACCAGCTATTTTCTTGCCAATGGCCGAACCAGTTGCAAGCACAGGCCCCAATTGCTCAACAGAATACCGAATAATTTCGGAAGTGTTTGCCAAAGCTTGCACAGTTTCTGGCCGCGCTTGCAAGATATACAGTTGCCCATCACGAGCATCCTTTGCCCATTCAATATCCATAGGTGTTTCGTGTCCGTATCGCTCAGAATAATGTTGCTCAATCCGAATTGCGGCCTCAGCGAGCTCAAGTATTTCAGTATCACTGAGGCAAAAAGTGCGTTGTTCCTGCGGTGGTACGGGCACCGCTTTGAATGGAACTGAGGGGTCACCGTCCCCCGCTACCATTCTCAGGTGTTTTTCTCCCATTTTGTGCCGGTAAACACACTTATTGCCCTTGGCGAATGTCTGTTTGTCTACATAATATTCATCCGGCTCAACCATGCCTTGGACGATAGCTTCGCCAGTGCCAAAGACAGCGCTAATCAACACACTATGCCGAGATCCTGTTTCAGGATCGAGCGTGAAGATAACCCCTGCGCTCGCGCTGTCTGACTGGACCATTGCTTGAACGCCCACGGACAGGGCGACAGACATATGATCAATGCCCTGGTCAATGCGGTAAGATAAAGCCCGATCATTATAGAGCGAAGCATAGCAGCGCCTGCATGCATCAATTAAATCTGCCTCATTCTCAATGAACAAAAAGCTGTCATGTTGGCCGGCAAACGACAGCCCTGGCAAATCTTCTGCTGTCGCACTGGAACGAGCCGCTACCTTAATTCGCCCACCAATGGTTTCTGACAAGTCAGCATACGCCGACTTGATTGCATCCTCTACATCAGTTGGAAACTTTGTAGCCAACACAGCTTTACGAAGCGCCGCACCCCTTTGTTGGAAAACAGCCATGTCAGATTTATCAATACCATCAAGCAAGCGAGCTATTTTTTCCCTCAAGCCGTCCTGATCCAGAAAATGTTGAAATGCAGCAGTAGTAACAGCAAAGCCAGCTGGAACATTGATCTCGCCCTTGCCCAGGCTTCTTGTCATTTCACCGAGAGAGGCATTTTTTCCACCGACAAGCTCCAGATCATCAAGCGAAACCTGGTCAAATTGCAGGATGAGCGAAGCGGTGTTAGGCAAAGCTGTTCTCCATAGGTCATCTATCTATAGCTAGTTGATAACTATAGGCAGATCAGCGTATGCCTCCTTGACGCCGATCAAGACTGTGGGGCGCCCAAGCGCCGCCTACTTATAGTATGTGGTTAGGTCTTGTGACGCTTTAGGGAGATCACTTTAGCTACTTGCCCAACTATCACTGGCGTCAAGCTTGCCAAGGCAATCACAAACCAGCCAGTTCTATCCAAAATAGCAATGTGCAGGACGTTAGATAGGGGAGCCCAATATACTGCCAACCCCAAAAGGCCAAGGCATAGTAAAAGCGCACCCCAAACAAACGGGTTACTTACTATTTGGTTATTGAGACAAGTGGTTTTTCTATTGCGCATATTAAAAACATGCCAGAGTTGACCCAGCGCAAGGCTCATAAAGGCAACTGTATTTGCATATTCAATATTCTGAGGAACGTGAGCCAGGGCCCAGCCAAAAGCAACCAACACAGGTATGGTCATCAAACATGCATACGCTATTATTGCACGCCAATGTTGTGGCTCTATGAGACCTTCTGACGTTGGGCGAGGTGGTCGGTTGAGGATTTCTTTATCTGCATCACCAAAACCAAGTGCGAGAGCCGGGAAAACATCTGTTACCAAATTTAAGAACAATATCTGCAAGGGCAAAAGCGGCAATGGCAGGCCAGCCAATATAGCCAACGTAACAACCAAGACTTCACTTATATTGCAAGACATCAGGTAGATGACGAACTTTCGAATATTGGCGAAAATGACCCTACCTTGCTGGATGGCCACGATGATTGAAGCAAAAGAATCGTCTTTGAGGATCATATCGGCAGCTTCCTTGGCAACCTCGGTGCCTCGCTGCCCCATGGCTATACCAACGTCCGCTTTCTTTAAGGCCGGCGCATCATTAACCCCGTCTCCTGTCATGGCGACAACAGCGCCGCCTTGTTGATAAAAGCTGATTAACTCTAATTTGTGTTTTGGGCTCATGCGGGCGAACACATCAATGTCCAGCATTTGCTTTTTTGCTTTGGCCGCTAGATTTTCGAAGGGAACTAAATCGCCGCCCTCCATCGCATGCGCTTTTGAGGATTGGGCAGAAATACCCACAGCGGCCGCTACGTTATTTGCTGTAGCAACATTATCACCGGTTGCCATAACGACCCGAATACCAGCTTTTTGAGCTGCTTTTACTGCAAACGCTGCGTCAGTGCGCGGCGGGTCTTCCAAACATACAAGCCCCAAAAATGTTAAATCTCTAAAGGGCGTTTCGTTTTGATGGTCGGCGATTTTTTCCGCAAGAGCCAAAACCCGCAAGCCACTACTGGCGAGTGCGTTCATTTTATCCAACCATTTGTTACGCATGTCTTGATCAAACGGCGCATCTGGCGGGCCGTTAGCTATATGTGTCACGTTAGCAAGCACTGCTTCAGCCGCGCCTTTTACGGTGTATAGATAACAATCAGGCCCTTTATGTACCGTCGCCATCATGCGAACATTGGGATCGAACGGTTCCTCATATACTCTAGGATAGTCATGTTCACATATTGAGGGCTCACACTCTGCCATTGTGGCGGCATTCACCAATGCCGCCTCCATCGGGTCGGTCAAATCTGTGCTAACGGAACCACTGTAACAAAGCGCGCAGACACGAAGTGCTCTTGTCGCGGCACCACTGGTTTCAACTAAACCCTCTTTGTCTGGGCAGTCCGCAGCCACAAGCCGAGTAACAGTCATTTTATTTTCGGTGATTGTCCCTGTTTTATCCGTGAGAATAACACTAACAGATCCAAGGGTTTCAACCGCAGAGAGGCGTTCTATCAAGGCGCTTCGCGCAGCAAGTTTTAACATACCGCGGGCCAGTGCACGGGTCGCACCAATGGGCAATCCTTCGGGAATGGCAGCAACCGCCAGCGCGATCCCGGTCTTAATCATCAACAGAGTGTCTTGTCCGCTCAAAATCCCAATGAATATCAATATGATGGTCAGTATCAGCACTGCCACCAGCAATTGCTCAGATAACTTTTGAAGGCGTTTCTCGAGCGGGGATGCGGACGCTGTTGCTTCACTTGTGAGTGTAGCTATGTTTCCGAGTTCCGTTTGCCTTCCCGTTTTTATGGCAACGCCTGTTGCAGACCCTCGTGTAACAGCTGTGCCTTTATAGGCCGAAACGGCGGTTGTTAGCTTCTGTGTTGCACTAACAGCCTTTTTATCTACGGGCACAGATTCTCCCGTAAGCAAAGACTCGTCAATTTGCAGTCTTACGCTATGAATCAATTGAATATCGGCAGTAACGATATCGCCTGCCTCTAGAAACACGATATCTCCCGGCACCAGTTCTTCCGCCGGTATGGTTTGCAATTTGCCGTCGCGCCTGACGCGGGTGGTAGTGCGCCCCATTTGCCTGAGAGCCGACATTGACCAAGTAGCTTTGCGTTCGGCCCAAAACCCTATACCTGCATTGAGTATTATGACGACGCCAATTGCGATGGCTTCAACTTTATCTTCGAATAGAAAAGACAAAATGGCTGCAACCATTAACAGAAGCGTTAACAGGCTCTTGAATTGAGCGGCAAGAATTTGCCAGCTTGACTTTGTTTTCGCGGGATCAAGTTTGTTTAGACCGTATGAGGCCCGGCGCTTCAGCACGTCACTTGCAGAGAGCCCCTGCCGGATGTCTATGGTGGTGCCTAGAGTTGAAATCTCCGACAATGAGTCCAGACCGTCAACTTGACTATCCACGTGGTTCCACCTCGACTATTCTCCGCATGTAACCTCACCATCGTTTCAATATACTATAGATAAGCATGATCAAATGTAGCGATATGTAATTGACACCGACCAAAACCCTATACCCAAGCTTCATCTGGTGAAGTTCAGGTTTTCTCTTGAACAGAGGAAAATCTGTTTTAATAGAGCTATCATTTCTGTTTCTGATTACTTTCCATTGTTTGCAAAATTACCTGCTGTATATCCTCTGGCTGCTCACCAACGGCTTCGGCCAAAGAGCGCAGTTTATGTCGCAAACCATGAAGTTGATCAATCAACGACAATATTATGGGAATTGATTCAGCATTGATTGAAAGATCAATTTGCAGGTTGAGGATAAGCTGCAAGCGCACGATATCAATGTCTGCAAAATAAGCGCGGCCCTCTGTCTGTTTCGGGTTTATCCACCCTTCGTCGATACACATATAGAGATGCTCTGGGCTAAGCCCTTCAACTTTGGCAATAACGTCAGCTTCAGTAAAAACCATCACTGGCCTCCTTCGAATTTTTGCCGCACGTCATGAGAGTGCTTTTCTCGCCAAGACTTGAAAAAGTTTTTGATATCGTCATCCAAAGTTTCCGGTAGCACAATCTTGAGCGTGACCCGTTGGTCTCCAGCCGCCTGGTTTTTACCAGCTTTGATACCTTTACCTTTTAGCCGCAAGGTCTGGCCGCTGCTGGAACCAGCAGGAATATTCATCGATACCTTGCCGTATAGTGTTGGCACATCTATCTTTCCGCCGAGCACGGCCTCGTCCAACGTGATCGGCAGCTCAAGTAAAATATTTTTCTTGTCGCGGCTAAAATAGGGATGCGCGCCGATTGTTACCTTGATAAGAGCATCACCGTTCGGACTGTCAGCATGACCCGGCAGACCTTTTCCTTTAAGGCGTAGTATTTGATTGTCATTGATGCCAGCAGGAATGGAAACATCAAGAGTAACACCATCTGGCATGGTAACTCGTTTTTTCGCCCCCAACGCAGCGTCAAGGAAATCAACCTGAAGGCTGTATTGTATGTCTGCGCCTTTTAACGGTCGGTTAGCGCCTCCATACCCTTGTCTCCCACTTTTAGCATGGCCAAAAAGCTGCTCAAAAAGGTCGCTTTCGTTGGCAAAATCGGAAAAGCCGCCCGTATTATAATACTGGTGCTGCGCGCCGGCCCCTGCGTGAGAGCGATAAGTTTGATGCGGCTGTTTTTCAGCGCCGGACATATCTATTTCTCCCCGATCAAATCGGGCGCGCTGTTCACTATCTTTCAGAAAGTTGTAAGCTGCCGAAACAGTCTTAAAACGTTTCTCCGCACCGCTGTCACCAGGATTGAGGTCAGGATGCAGTTTTTTGGCAAGGCGGCGATACGCAGCTTTGATTTCTTTGTCTGAGGCATCTGGTTTGACGCCTAAGGTTTCATATGGATTTTCGCTCACCTTTTCTCCAATCTACATAACCAGAGCGCACGTTGAGCGCACTGAAGTAGCGCTAGTTTACGAAACTACGGACTGGCGGCCTTGACTTTGCTCAAAACTCCTCTCGCCAATCCGCACTACTATAGGCCTCAGGTTTGCAGCAGGATGCCAAAAGGAAGGCTGGTTATTGACGAGGGTCAAGGTGAACGGGCAATTTGTATTGAGAATGAACAATAGCACATTTCAACACTGAGAGTTCTATATGCTCAAGCTAAAACGGATCGCAATCGATACATACGGTGAAAACGTCGCTTTTTTAGCGCGCAATTGCATCATATACCGACCTGAGGAATATCAAGCTTTCAAGAAAATTGAAGTTGTGTACCAAGGTAATATACTGTTGGCATCACTACTTATTGTTGACGACGAAAACATTGTTGGCGCCAACGAACTTGGCTTATCTGAACAGGCGTTTGCTCGCATCGGTCTGTCAGAGAATGATCCGGTAAGCATTGCGCCAGCTGAACCGCCGCGCAGTCTTGACCATCTTCGCAAAAAAATCCACGGCCACACACTCGACGCGCCGCAAATTGAAGAAATTATCTCCGATATTGCAAGCCACCGCTATTCTGAAATGGAAATTGCTGCGTTTCTTGTTTCCTCTGCGGGTTTCATGACAACAACGGAGATGTTGGCCTTAACCCGGGCAATGGCAAAGGTTGGAAACCAGCTTACCTGGCCTGCCCCAATCATGGTAGACAAGCACTGTATTGGAGGCATTCCCGGCAATCGAACCTCTATGATCGTGGTGCCTATTTTGGCCGCACACGGCTTGCCAATCGCTAAAACCTCGTCGCGCGCAATCACGTCTCCGGCCGGCACTGCCGACACGATGGAAGTATTGGCGCGGGTAGACCTTTCCATGCATGAAATGCAAAAGGTTGTGAATGACTGTGGTGGTTGTTTGGTATGGGGTGGGCACGTTAACCTGTCACCCGCTGATGACATCCTGATTTCCGTTGAGCGACCACTTTCAATCGATACACGAGAGCAGATGGTTGCTTCGATTATGTCAAAAAAAATGTCGGCAGGTTCAACCCATCTGCTTATCGACATACCCATCGGGCCTACTGCAAAAGTTCGTGGTCACGGTGACGCCATGCGTCTTAGAAAGTTGTTTGAATATGTTGGGCGAGAAATCGGCCTGCACGTTGAAGTGATTCAAACGGAAGGTATCCAGCCAATAGGCCGGGGTATCGGCCCGGTTTTAGAGGCGCGCGATGTTATGGCTGTTTTATCTGGCAATCACGACGCGCCAGCAGACCTCCGTGAGAAATCTCTGCAGTTGGCAGGGGCGCTTCTGGAGGCTGATCCAGCACTTGAAGGCGGATCAGGATATGCGCGAGCACGTCACTTGCTGGAATCAGGAGAAGCCCTTGCAGCAATGAACCGCATTATTGATGCGCAAGGTCGGCAAACTGAAGCTTTCTGCTCCGGCAAACTCACCGATGATGTGTTGGCACCAAAGACCGGTACCATAACGGCCATCGATTGTTTTCGTATTAGTCGCATGGCGCGCTTGGCGGGTGCCCCCATGGATAAAGGGGCTGGTATTGATCTTTTTAAAAAAGTTGGCGATGTGGTCGAAATCGGCGAGCCACTATACCGCATTCATGCTTGCTTCCAATCTGATTTCAAATTCACCAAAGCTTTCGCCGATGAAGCGACCGGGTATCAGATCGGAAATAATCTGTGAGTAATTGCACGCTCCATATCTATCCCGGTTACGAACAACCCGGTTCTGCGTTGGCCAAGTTACTTGGCTGTGACAGCAGCGCTATCGCACTTCATACGTTCCCCGACGGCGAAAGCCGAATTCGGGTTGGCGCAACAAATAACACAGCGCTTGTGTATGCGAGCCTTGATCATCCGAACGAAAAATTGGTCAATTTGATTTTTGTGGCCCAGGCACTGCGAGATATGGGTGCAAAGCGGGTTGTCCTCATATGTCCCTACCTTTGTTATATGCGCCAAGATAAGGCGTTTCATAGCGGCGAAGCGGTTAGCCAACATGTGATCGGCGCTTTGCTGCCTCAGTCTTTCGACAGGATCCTTACCGTTGATCCGCATCTACACCGCGTATCATCTCTTGATGAAATATTCCCCACCATCGAAGCCGATGCTTTGTCAGCTACTGGCCCGATTTCGGAAGCGATTAAGGGCGAAACGGCATTCGATGGCGCGCTATTGGTTGGGCCTGACAGCGAGTCAGAACAATGGCTTGCAGCAGTGTCCGAGCGCACCGGGCTGGATTATATCATTGCCTCAAAGAAACGAAGCGGCGACCGAGACGTTATTGTCACTCTAGCAAATGCAGACCGCGCGAATGGTCGGCTTGCCATTATTGTTGACGATATTGTTTCGTCAGGCACGACTATACGCCGCTGTGCCAGTCTTCTTCTTGATGCGGGGGCCAGTCGCGTTGAAGTAATAGCCGTGCATGCATTGTGCAACGATGATGACCAGAATCTCATGACAGCAAGCGGCATATCCAGATTGCGGTCCTGCAACAGTGTTTTGCATGCAACCAATGCTATCGATTTGGCGTCTCTACTCGCTGATGCTCTGAAGAAAGAACTATAACATGACTATACAAATAAAATTCTGCGGGGCAGCGGGTACAGTCACCGGCTCCTGTTACTGGATTCACACACCCAATTGTCAGTTCCTTGTAGACTGCGGCATGTTTCAGGGCTCGAAAACAATCAAGGCACTGAATTATGAGCCTTTCCCTTTTGATCCTACGGCGATTGATTTCCTGCTGCTAACCCATGCTCATATTGATCATGCCGGGCTACTGCCCAAACTGGTAAAGCACGGATTTTCGGGTCCGATCTATGCCACGGACGGCACGCGTGACTTATTAAGCTTCATGTTGCCGGACAGCGCCTATATTCAGGAAATGGAGGTGGACCGGCTAAACCGCCGCAACATGCAACGAGGAAAGCCCAAAGTTGAACCCACCTATACCCGCAAACATGTAAACCAATGTCTTACGCAGTTTAGACCAATTGAATATGAATCCTGGGTTGATCTTGAACTGGTGCGAATACAGTTCTGGAACGCTGGTCATATATTGGGCGCCGCTTCTATTGAAGTCGAAGTGCCGGGCAACTCTTTAGAGAGTGAGCCTCTAAAGCTATTATTTTCAGGTGATTTAGGACCTGATCATAAAGCTTTCCACCCAGACCCTGACGCACCAAATGGCTATGACTATCTCATTTGCGAGTCAACATATGGCGGCCGTGAACGTTCAGATGCCTCTCCAAAAGAGCGTCGCTCTCTCCTCGCTGGCGAAATCAATGAGGCGATGGAGGCTGGTGGCAATTTGGTTATCCCCGCTTTTGCCGTTGAACGCACGCAGGAATTGTTGCTCGACCTGTCTTACCTATTGAATAGCGGCGATATTCCGTCTGTACCCGTTTTTCTAGATTCTCCCCTTGCAATAAAAGTAACCTCCGTTTTCTCAGCCCACGCCAGTGAGTTGGAAGATATTGAAGGCAGGCCTGCCGCATTTAATCACCCAAGTTTTCATTTTACGGAAACCGCGGATATGAGTAAGGCAATTGCCCGATTTACTAGTGGCGCTATTATTTTGGCCGCCTCTGGTATGTGCGACGCGGGACGTATCCGACACCATCTTAAGAACCACCTGTGGCGGTCCCAATCGACCATATTATTGGTTGGGTATCAGGCGGAAGGCACACTTGGGCGCATGTTGGAACAAGGAAAAAAACGGATAAAAATCCAAGGCGACGAGATTGAAGTGCGAGCACGCATAAGAACGCTGGATACATATTCAGGGCATGCTGACGGGAGCGGTCTTGTCAAATGGATTGAGGAGCGTATGCCTCTAAAGCATCAGCTTTTCCTGACTCATGGCTCAGAAGAAGCTATCAATGCGCTGCAAAAAAACCTTGTTGCTAACGGCTTTCCCTCCGGGCAGATCGTTACGCCAAAATTGGACGATGAGTATGAACTGAGCGCAGCGGGCAGCAGGCGGGTGCATAAAGAAGCCGTTCGGCGAGTAGATCCAGCGATGATTGATAAACCCGATTGGCATAATGATTTGGCGCAGCTGACGCTGGATATACGGTCGCGCCTTGATCATGCGGCAAGTGACAAAGAACGCACCGAAATGCTGCTGAAACTCAAACATGCCTTTGACAATTCAAAGCACCAGAAGAAAAAACGACTACACTGATGCGCTAGTCGTCATAGTCTGTATCCGTACAGTTATTCCCGAGAAACAACCCGGGTATTATCAAATACTCGGTCACTTGGATGCAGAACAATAGCTTGCCCAACTTCCAGGCCGCCTACAACTTCAGCGTAACGGTTATTCATATGATCAATTTCAATGAGGGTAATACGTGCGCGCCCGTCACTGACAGCAAAAACTGCCCATTTTCCATCGTGCCTAAATAATGCCCCAATAGGAATAGTAAGCACATCGTCACTTTGCCAAACTAATATACCTACATCAACGCGGTAACCGTGGCCGAGACGCTGCCATTGTTCATACGGATCAGTAAGATCTATGATCACGTTTACCCGCTGCTCTTCTATGCCCAGAGTTGATACTTTAGTAAATCCAAACGGTTCTATAAGGCGCACAACGCCTGAT
>JAJFIU010000017.1 GCA_021774695.1 Alphaproteobacteria bacterium
GTAGCGGTTGTGCGCGACGGCCTTAATCCCGAGACGGTTTACTCTGCTGAGGCTCTGGTGGGGGCCATTCAGCCGACGCCGGACGATGCTTACATGAATGGGTGCGGGTGGGAAACTACGCATCGTTGGACACTGCCAAAAGATCTTCCATCCGGCATGTATCTGGTGGTCTCAACGGCGCGTAATAGTGCGGGTGAAGAAAGAGAGCAGCATGATTTCTTTGTTGTGCGCTGCAACAAGGAAACAAGCAGAAAAAAGATGCTTCTCATTCTCGGCACTTCAACCTGGACTGCCTACAACGATTGGGGCGGCGCCAACAGTTACGAGGGCATTTACGGGGCTGAAGGCAGGGATTTCTCTCCCTATCTGAGTTTGGACCGTCCTTTTAGCCGCGGCCATTTATGGCTACCTGAGGGAGCGCCGCGTATCCCATTGGAAACGCCGTTGGACCGGGGCGCTATTCCCCGGTATGCCAACGTTGAGTTTGCCTTTGCACAAGGGTATGCAAAATATTACGCAGCCGCAGGATGGGCGTCCTACGAGCGCCATTTTGTCCGCTGGGCCGAGCAGAACGGTTACGAGCTAGACTATGCAACCCAGCACGATCTGCATTTTGACCGCGAACTTCTCGAACCGTATAAATGTGCTGTCCTTGTCGGGCACGACGAATATTGGAGCCGGGACATGCGGCTCGCCATCGATGGCTATGTTGAAGGCGGCGGAAAGGTTGCTCGTTTCGGCGCAAATTTCTGTTGGCAGGTGCGGCTAGAGGAGGAAGGCAACCGCCAAACCTGCTTTAAATACATTGCCGGAGACAGTGATCCGGTGAAGGGAGGCGAAGACGAACACCTGCTATCATCTGCATGGGAAGACCCCGCAGTTGGCTGGCCGGGGACCGAGACCTTTGGCCTGAACGGATTTGAGGGTGTGTATGTGAAAATGGGCAACTGCACGCCGCGTTCCTCAGGGGGGTACACCGTCTACCGGCCTGATCATTGGGCTTACAAAAACACTGACCTCTATTACGGCGATGTATTTGGCAGTGAGGCCAATATCTTCGGTTTTGAGGTCGACGGCCTTGACTATACCTTTGAAGGCGGCTGCCCTGTACCCACTTTCACGGACGGTGCACAAGAAACCACCGAGATTTTGGCGATGAGCCTAGCCACAACGGTGGAGGCAAACCACGGCAACCCGGGTGCGCTTCATTATATTGGGGAAGCTGACGCAGGCTACAAAGCTATATTGCGGCACGGCGAAGCAACGCCTGAGACCATTGCCAAAGTTGCAAACGGATGCGGCATGATGATCACTTTCACCAAAGGTAAAGGCGAAGTGTTTAATGCTGGCACCTGTGAATGGGTAATGGGGTTGAAGAAGAAAGATGCTTTCACCGAACAGATAACCAAAAATGTTCTAGATCGATTTTCTGAATAAGGGTTCGGGGCTAACATGGCTAAAGAAACACCGACAAGAATTGATGATAGCCTCAGTATAAAGGGTCAAAATCTTTGCATTGATGGGTACGATTGCACTGATTTGGTTAAAGAATTTGGCACACCCTTGTTTGTACTTTCAGAAGCCCACCTTCGCCGCAACTACCAGAGAATTGAAAAGGCCTTTTCCGACCGCTGGCCTGAAGGCACAGTTGGCATCCTGCCGGCCTTTAAAGCGGCGCCGTATATTGCCGTGCGCCGAATCCTGTCCAACGAAGGTGCTGGCTGTGATGCGTTCGGCGCAGGCGAACTACACGGCGCGCTAAAGGGTAATACTGACCCTGCCAGAATTTCTGTTAACGGGTCGATCAAGCAACGCGATATTATTCGCCGTGCCATTGAGCTTGGCGCACGTATTGTCATTGATGCACCGCGCGAACTTGAACTATGCGAAGAAGAAGCTGAACGCTTGGGCAAAGCCGCGCGAGTATTGTTCAGGTTGAAGCCATATTTGGAAGGCGTGGATACCGAATCTGATTTTGCGCCTGTTCCGATCAGTGAACTGACGCAGCGGGTGCGCTACGGCATGCCAACCAACGAAGTGGCCCCTTTAGGAAAGAAGCTTAGATCACTTAATCATATAGAACTTGACGGATTTCACTGCCACATGGGGCGGCAAACCATAAATCTCGACGTGTGGGAAAGTTACGCGCGCTGCACCGTAGAGCTTATCGCTGAACTCAGGGACCAGTGGGGCATGGCCGGGTGGACCCCGAAAGTGATTAACCTGGGCGGTGGTTTTGCACCGCCGCGAAATTTTGACACTGACCATCATCGCACCGGTGAAGGCGCACCTGCAATTGAACAATATGCAGCCGCAATGACAGGCGCTGTCCGGGCGGCCCTCAAAAAACATGGTTTTGACCCCAACGGGCTGCATCTGGAGTTTGAACCGGGAAGAAGTTTACATTCTGATACAGGGGTTCACTTGACCAAAGTGGATAATATCAAATCATCGTCGATTGGTATTAACCACACCTGGGCTGAAGTGGACACGTCTGAGCAATTCCTTGGCACTTATGCAATGGACCCGTCTTCACCGCCGTTTAATTTTAAGATAGGCAACAAGGCGAACCAACCAGCTGAAACAACACTTGATATCATAGGCAAGTCTTGCGGCGGTGAAATGATATTGCTTGATGCAGAAGTGCCAAAACTGGCTGTTGGCGATATAGTGGTCTTTATGGATACTGGCGCTTATATCGAAAGCCTGTCGTGCAACTTCAACGCTATGCCGCGGCCGGGGACCATTTTATTGCGCTCGGACAACAAAGGTGTGCAGTGGATACGCCGCCCCGAGACGGTCGATGAGGTTTTTCAGCGAGACGAAGTTCCTGATAATATCTGATAGATTGACCGGGCGTCGATTGCTTGGCTACGCCGCATAATTTAATTTTCGGTCGAGCAAAATATAGATGCTGTGAGAAACTACCACGGACCCGATGAGGATAATATAGACGCCGTCTAACCCGAGTTTGCCTGTTGCAGCACTGGTTACAATGGGTCCAAACACGCCGCCGATGGTTTGGGCAGCCGGGATCAAGACGAACAGCTTTCCGGTTATATCGGATTTCGCAATGATGCTGAGCTGATAAGAAATTCCGAAATTCCAACCAATGTTAAAAATGATCAACGCAACGGCAAAGACCAAGCCGGTTTGGGGCATGCGGATGGCGATCACAAAAACGAAGAATAGCAAACTCGTAACCACGAGCGGGATGGTTCGCCCATACCGGTCACCAATGACACCGGACATAAAAGCGCCAGCAGCTCCAACAATCATCGAAATGCTAAGGCCAAAACCTATTGTTTCAGGCGCCAGGTCTGCAGAGGTGCCAATAAACTCCAGAAACGCCCATGCGCCGTTTAGGCCCAGATAAAATAACGCCATCGCCCCTAGGCCGATCATTGGCATGCGGGCCCCTTTAAGAAGAGAAAGCGCGGAAGACTTATGGTTTGCGTCCGGTCCTTCTTGGGTGCGCGGTGAAGACGGTGCACCAAAACGCGGCAGCAAAAAGGAAAGCGGCAAAAGAACGGCTGTTAGTAAAACATTGAGGACAATGACCCCAGCAAAGCCCCATGTGGGGACAAGGATGGCCGGAACGATGTAAAGAGAAAGAGCGGCGACAAGAACTTGCAGTGTTATCGCCGCACTAAACGCCCGCGTGGAATCGGTAGTGTCGCCGAGGCAAGCGATGGCTGGCGCGTATATACCCGCATTGAAAACACCGACGAAAAAGATCAAAACCAGCAGGGCATCATAATTCTGAAATTGCAGCATCAGCATCCAAGCGCTAACCGCGAGCAGGGTGCACGCAACTGTTATTTTGCGCCAATCAACGCGGCGCACCCAGAAAACCGCCGTTAAGATGGTGACAAACGTCCCCATAAGGCCAACGGAGGCAAAGGTGGCTTGCTGGTTAACATCCAGGTTCATTGTCGTGGAAAGGGCACCCAGTAGCACCGGAAGCGTATTGAAAAGCAGCGCACCGACTGCAGCTGCATAGGACACGGCTGCGATTGACACCTTGGAGTTTATATCGGGACTTTCAGCACTTTCATCGCTGATTTCTGGTGTCATTGGCACGCTCAAGTTTCCGATCATATTTCAGCTAGTTAGGCTCAGTTTAAAAGTAAGTTCAGTAGATGCAACTCTGATGGAGTTTAATACAAAAACTTTTCGAAAACTCATTTGTGCGTATAGTCTAACGCAACTGGCTAATTTGGGAGAGACTTAATGCTCAAGGGTATTAAAGGTGTTCATCATGTCGCGATTTCCGTGCCTGATTTAAAAAAGGCCGAGGAGTTTTATTGCGGAATACTGGGGTTCGGTGTGGTCGACAGATACGACTTTGATGCTAGCCCTAAAGGTGACAAGGTTTTGGCACTTCAGGGGGCAGCTGCACGCTCTCTGATGATATCTGCAGGAAATGTCTATCTTGAAGTTTTCGAGTTCTCAAACCCCAAGGCGGCCCCTCAGCCGGGTATGCGGCCGGTATGCGACCACGGCTATACGCATATAGCTTTGGATGTGGACGACGTCTGGTCAGTGTATGAAGCGCTTGAAAAAGCAGGTGTGAAATGGCACAGCCCGCCCAATGAAGATAGCGATGGCGGTCAGACAATAACCATGACATATGGCCGGGACCCATTCGGAAATGTCATAGAAATTCAACAGTTAGAAGGTGAATGTCAGTTTAAATTGTAAGAGACATCTGTCTTCGAATGTGGCTTTCAGTACATAGCCTCATAGCAGGCGCTATCAATTAACAGGGGCTGGAAAAACAGACAGACATTGGCAGTAGCTTTTGAAGCCTTCATCAGCATAAATTCATCTGCACACAAAACATGACTGCTCGGGGCTCGCTTTTGCTGCAGCAATAAACACATTGCTAACCTTTTGCCCGCTACATTAAGGTTGAAATATACTATACTTATAGCTGTGTTTATAGGTGGTGCGGACAATTGGTTGATGAGGAAACACAACCCGTGACAGAGCTTGAAGATGTAGATGATGATCAAGCGGCGATGAACTCAGGTGGTTCGCTCGCTGACATAGTGTTTGATGCGCTGGGGCTCGGTGTTGCCGCGATTGACCAGTATGGTTGTTACGTTGAGGTAAATGAGGATTGGTCAAAAGTATTTGGTTTTGATGAAATTACCGACATGGTTGGGCTCTCTCATTTTGATGTCTGTCAAAATTTTCTGACCAAATCAGATATGGAAATTTTGGCTGGTGGCACTTCCATACGCGATCAGGTGGCGGACCTGGGCAATTTTCATGAAGAAAAAAACATTATGCGCTGGAGCGCAGCACCCTTGAGCCAGCCAGGCCTGTGCTGTGTTGTGATTTTACGCCCGCTGGTTCCCTCGTCGGAACAGGAAACAATGCGTTTGCTGCGCGAGCGGGATCAGTTGCGCTTTGCCGTTGACGGTGCGGACTACGGGCTTTGGGACTGGGACGTGGTTAGCGGAGAGGTTTATTTTAGCAGCCAATATATGAAAATGCTGGGTTACGAGCAGTTCGAGCTGCCGCACTCGTACGACACATGGGGGTTGCTGTGTCTTCCGGATGAAGTTGTCGACTATGAACAGGCAATTGAAGACTATGTTTCGGTCGGTGAAGGCTTTCTGGAAGATGAATTCCAGATGATTTGTAAAGACGGCAGCCTGATCTGGGTTTTGAGCCGGGGCAAAATTGTTAGCCGACGCCGCGATGGTTCGCCGCTTCGTATTGTCGGAACTCACCAGGATATCGCGGTGCAAAAGGCCCGCGAAGAGCAGCTTGTTATTGCCAAAGAGGAAGCCGACAAAGCCAATAAAGCCAAATCTGACTTTTTGGCATTGATCAGCCATGAAGTTCGCACACCGCTAAACGGTATCACTAGCGTATTAGAGTTGCTCGGCGAAGAGCCTGATGCCAAAGAGCGCAAACGCCTGTCACAAATAGCGCTCAACAGTAGTGATCAATTATTGACCGTTCTGTCTGATGTTCTAGACGTTTCAAAGATGGAAGCTGGTCGTTTCGACATAAATCCAAAACCGGTAAAGCTGGCGGACCTGATCGAAGAGCTGTCGCAAACTCACAGGAAAGCCACCGAGGCCAAAGGGCTGAAATTTACTTTGTTATCAAACAGTGATGCAAATCTGCTGCTGATGATGGACCCGGTTCGAGTTACCCAGATTTTGAATAATTTCTTGTCCAATGCGACCAAATTCACCGACAAGGGTGAAGTGGTGCTGCGCGCCGAAATTGATCAAACCTACGGTGTGCCTGGGGCCGGTAAAGTATTTATCAGTTTTTCGGTCCGTGACGACGGGGTTGGTTTGACCCCGGGTGAACGGCGGAAATTGTTTCAGCCTTTCTATCAGGCAGAGGGAACCCGCAGCCGGTCGTCCAAAGGCACGGGTTTAGGCTTGTCCATATGTAAAAAACTAGCTGGTCTAATGGGCGGAAAAGTGTGGTGTGCCAGCAAAAAAGGCTTCGGCAGCACATTTTATTTTGAAGGGGCGTTTGAGCGGGCGGTAGTGGACAGTGGCGAATCTCTCGATGCGGAAGACACTAACGATGATTTGGCTGCGCAGGACATTCGGGTTCTTGCGGCGGAAGATAATCCGGTAAACCAAATGATGCTAAAAAAGTTCCTTATTGAACGATTTGGCTATCAGCTTTCTGTCGTATCTGACGGACAGCAGGCAATAGACAGGCTTTCAGAGGGTGAATTCGACGTTATTTTGATGGATATTCACATGCCGGTTCTGGACGGCGTTAGAGCCTCAATACAAATCAGGGCGTCATCCAAGGTATGGAAAAATACACCGATCATCGCGCTGACCGCAGATGCCGCCGAAGCGCATGTAATCGAATATGAGCAGGCCGGGATCAATGCATGTGCGTCCAAGCCTATCAACTGGCAGGATTTGGATCAGTTGATCAAAAGTAGCGTGCGGCGCTACAGAAAATCAGCCCAGTAAACCTAGACATTGTGAAAGTGGGATTATGTGACCGCCTTAATCATGAGGCGGTCAAAATAGCGTAGCAATTGGTCAAGTTGCTTGCCGCGTTTCAATGTTTGGCCGGTTGCACCTGAAATTTTCCAAGCACCCTGCTGGTTGGCCAATGCTGGTTCCTTGATAATCCGGTAGTGAGGCATTTCGCTCGCACGTCGGAATATCGAAAACACAGCCTGGCCTTTCAAATGATCGATTGCATAGTCCCGCCATTCGCCAGCAGCAACCAGTCGGCCATAAATGTTGAGAATTTGTGTCAGTTCAATACGGACAAAATATACCGTCGTATCGCGGGAACGACCAGCGGACCCGCTATCGGCGCCAATCAGATTTATCCTTTGATGCGATAAAATATCGTCCATATGCCCCCTCTAAGATACAGGATTGTGCGGTAGATTTGGCAAAAAAGCAATCATTCTCATGGTCGGTCCGCGCTGCGAGTCGGCAGAGATAGGGACTAGAAAACAACCAACTCAATCTATGCAAAATACGATTTTCCAGCGTTTTTCGCGGTGAACGGTGCATACGGCGAGCCCAAGTGCTTGGAATTGGCTTCCCTCTTGACCTTGAACTATCGAAATGGGATATTTATATTGGGTTCATACAAAAAACAAAAAACCTACATAATAATAAAAAAACGAACGACAGTTAACAGAGAGGATCTAAACAATGGGAAATCCATCCTATTATAACCGCCCGTCACTTGGGCGCAAAACGCTTGCTGCTTTTTTAGCGGCAGGCATCGCCGCTAGCGTTGTTTATTCAGTTGCCGGCACCGCATCCATGGCTCACGACGAAGACCGTAAAGGCCGCGCAAGCGAAGACCGTGACGTTTCAGGCTTCACGCGAATTCAGGTTAAGGGTGCAATTGACCTTGAACTGACAGCGGGAAAAGAATTTTCCGTACATATTGAATCGCGCGCAGACCGCCTTGAAGACGTGATCACGGAAGTGGACGGCGATACTCTTATCATCGACATGGACGATAAGGGTCGGCGCAGTTTCTGGAACAACACCAACGTTGAAGTAACCATCACCATGCCGTCGCTAAGGGAACTTGAAGTTCTGGGCGCGGTAGACGGTGAATTGCGCGATATCAAAAGCGACGACCTGTCGATCGATATTCGCGGCGCTGCCGAGGTGGATATTGAAGGCACATGCGGCACGCTGATACTTGATGTCAAAGGCGCCGGTGATATTGATGCCGATGATTTGAAGTGTGAAAATGTCGAAGTGGACGTTAAGGGCGCGGGCTCGGCAACGGTTTATGCCAGCCAGAGCATCGATGCCAATGTGGCAGGTGTTGCGTCAATTTCGGTTTACGGCGATCCAAAGAATGTGCGCAAACATTCTGGTGGCCTTTCGAGCATTTCAATCAAGTAACCCGCCTGCGGGCAATCATATTTACGAGGAATAACAGATGAAAACTCTGATAGCAGCCGTATCATGTGCGGCAATCATGGCGGGAATGGGCGCAATCAGCGCTACCGCAGACGACACATCCGAACAGATGCGTTCGCTGGATACATTCACCAAAATTAGAAACAAAGGCTCGTTTGAAGTTTATGTGACAGTCGGCGACGAACAGTCGGTGAAGGTAAGTGCAGACAGCGACATTATCGATAAAGTTGAAACCGAAGTGCGCGGCGATACGCTTCATATCGAACTTGAGCATAAGGACAATTGGCGTGGTTACCGCAACATCGAGGTGCTGCGGCTCGACATCGTGGTGAAAAGTCTTGAGGCTGTCCATGTTGATGGTTCCGGTGATTTCGAAGTGCGCGGCTTAAGCGGCGGTGACTTCAGCGCTAATGTTCGCGGTTCAGGTGACATTGAACTGATTGACGCAAAGGCAGACCGCCTTTCGATTGATATCAAAGGCTCCGGCGATGTTGAGGCGTCTGGCGAGTGCAATACACTTGATATTGAGGTCAAAGGGTCCGGCGATGTCAGCGGACGCAGGATGGCGTGCAAAGACGGTGATATTGGCATTATGGGTTCCGGTGATGTGAGCGCAACGTTGAATGAAAGCGTTGACGTGGGCATTATGGGTTCCGGCGATGTGACAGTTTGGGGTAAGCCTGCGAAAGTTAAATCCCGTTCCATGGGATCTGGAGACGTTGTTCTTCGTTAAGCCTCGGCTGGTTACGAGTTAAATTCATTGAGGCCTCTTTTGGCCACATTTCAGTCATTCATGGGCCGCATTCGCGGCCCATATTCTTTTTGTTGGCCTCTACTGGCCCGATCGGATGAGTTCCTAGGTCCCCCTGACCTCCAGGATCTCTTTGTCCCCCGGTCGGGTCAGTTTTCATTTTTATATGCAACCATCAAATACTGTAACAATTGCAGGATGGACCCGCGGCAAACCAGCGGTTAAGTTAGCAAGATAGTCGGTCAGACGAGTGCTGCACCGGTAAATGAACTTTAAGGAGTAGACGATGCTGACACTTTTTGAACTATGTGGTGCGCGCGCTGACGTGTGCTTCAGTCCGTATGTATGGCGGATAAAACTGATGCTGGCGCACAAAGCTATTCCCCACCAGACAAAAACCCTCACTTTTACCAACAAAGCAGCCTTAGATGGGTCTGGCGTGAAGACGGTTCCGGTAATTAAGCACGACGATAAATGGATATCTGAAAGTCTGACCATTGCGCGTTATCTTGAAGATAACTTTCCAGGTAGCCGATTGTTTGAAACGTCCTTGGCCGCGGAGCAATCGGTGATCATTAATAACTGGATCGACCGCAATATTGTCATGCCGATCTTTCCTATGGTCGTGACCGATATTTACGATGCATTGGATGATGCCAACAAAGAATATTTCAAGGCGACGCGCGAACCAAGACTTGGTGGTCGTAAAATAGAAGATATGCGCGCCGGCCGCGACGATCTTCGTGCGGCTTTTAAAGCCAACTTCGATCCGCTCGAATCGATTCTCGCGAATAACCTCTATCTGTCGGGCGAGAAGCCAGCTTTTGCGGATTATTGTCTGATGGGCAGCCTAATGTGGCCTCATATTATTTCCGACTTCGACCCAATCAGTGAAAGCGCTCGGCTAAAGGATTGGCGGGACAGGATGTTTGATCAATTTGATGGCTTGGCCCGAAACGCGCCAAGAGCTGTCTAGATTATTAATGGTATTCTGGCGCTCAACCCTTGCAAGCCGCCGATTTTCAGGTATATCAAGCATCTGAAACCAATGGGATTGAAGAAAAGTTCAAAAAGGAACCTTGTGTGGCCGATATTCTTTTGGAAGCGCGTAATCTCAGTAAACATTTTGGCGAGCTGAAAGCGGTAGACGATATCTCGCTTAGCGTCAAAAAGGGTGAGGTTCTTGGTTTTCTGGGGCCGAACGGTGCTGGCAAAACCACGACCATGAAAATGCTGACCGGGTTTTTGGCGCCTACCAGCGGTACCGCTTATATTTGCGGCGAGCAGGTTACATCCGAAAATGAGAAAGCCCGTGCGCGTATCGGCTATTTGCCTGAAGGTGCACCGTTGTTTGGTGAAATGTCGCCGCGGTCATTTCTAAAGTTCATCGCTGAAACACACGGCATCGTTGGACGGGAAGCAGACGATGTCGTTGAAAGTGCTGCCAGTGCCGTAAACCTTGAAAAGGTAATGATGCAGCGGCTTGACACTCTTTCAAAAGGCTTCAAACGACGGGTGGGTTTAGCCGCGGCCATTTTGCACGCGCCGGATGTGCTTATTCTTGACGAGCCAACCGACGGCCTTGACCCTAACCAGAAATTTGAAGTGCGCCGCTTGATTGAAGCGATGTCAGTTGATCGTGCTATTATTATTTCGACCCACATTCTCGAAGAAGTTGATGCGCTGTGTCACCGTGCCGTCATTATCAACCGCGGTATGATTGTTGCCGACGGCCAACCTAGTGAGCTTCGGGCGAAGTCAAAATATAAAAATGCTGTCACTATGCTGCTGCCAATGGACAATGCCGAAAAAGCTGCAGCGGCGCTTAAGGGAATTAAAATGGTTGGCGGCGTTGAAGCTGCCCGAGAAGGCGATCAGATGCGCTTGACCATTCTTGCCCGCGGCGGCGGTGACATAGCAGATACAATTGGTGATATCGCCGCAGTTAGTAATTGGCAGGTAAGCCAGTACACCGTCGATCCGGGCCGTCTGGACGATGTGTTCCGTCAACTGACGGAAAGGGACGTATAAATGGGTGCAGTTAAAACAATTTTCCGGCGCGAATTTTCCAGCTATTTTGCTAGCCCGGTTGCCTATGTGTTTTTGGTGATTTTTCTGATCATGCAGGGGCTTTTCACTTTTTACCTGGGCGCCTTTTACAGCCGTGAACAGGCTGATCTGGTTTCGTTTTTCACCTATCAACCCTGGTTGTATTTGTTTCTGATGCCGTCAATTGCCATGCGTCTGTGGTCAGAAGACCGGCGTTCGGGCACGTTCGAGCTGTTGCTGACACTGCCGATACCAACCCGCGCGGTTGTGATTGGCAAATATCTGGCGGCGCTTGCTTTTGCGGGTCTGGCGCTTGCGCTTACCTTCCCGATCTGGATCACTGTGAACTGGTTGGGGTCGCCGGACAACGGCGTGATCATAACCGGTTATCTGGGGTCGTTGTTGATGGCGGCGGCATACCTGGCGATAGGCGCTGCCATGTCGGCGATCACAAAAAACCAGGTAGTTGCTTTCATTTTGGCGGTGACAGTTTGCTTTTTGTTTTTGGTGGCCGGATTGCCGATGGTTCTTGATGCGGTAAGCGCTTGGGCACCGGAAGCATTGGTTCTGGCGATAGCCAATCTATCGTTCCTAAGCCATTTTGAAAGCCTTCAAAAGGGTGTAGTTACGCTGGGTGACATCGTTTATTTCCTAGCCGTTATTATCTTTTGGCTGTGGGTCAATCGTATTGTGATTGAAAGCAAGCGGGAGGCCGGATGATGGAAACAGTTAAACACTTCCTGTCCAAGCGATCAACTATCCAGCTTGCCCTAGCCGCATTGGTGTTTTTGTCGGTTACGGTCATTGAAGACCGGTTCTTCCGCGGCGCGCGCCTTGATCTGACCGCTGAGAAACTCTACACTTTGTCAGATGGTACCCGGCAGTTGCTGTCATCTTATGATGAACCGGTTACGCTGAATTTTTACTTTTCAAAAACGCTGGCGGCTCCCTTCCCGCAGCTGTTGAGTTACGGAAAACGCATCGAAGATTTGCTGCGTGCATTTCAGGCTGAAAATTCGGCCAACATCCAACTGTCGATCATTGACCCAGAAGCTTTCTCCGAGGAAGAAGATGAAGCCGTTGCGGCGGGTTTGCGCGGCATTCCGCTGAACGATGGTTCCACCCTTTATATGGGACTTACTGTGGCAGACGCCGTTGACGGCGAAGCTATCATTCCGTTTTTTGCCGATGAGCGCGAAAAGTTTCTCGAGTATGATTTGGTCAAGCTGTTGGCCACGCTGGACACAGACAGCAAGCGGACGCTTACACTCATGACCAGCCTGCCAATGCAGTTTGGCCCTGGTGGGCCGCAGGCGATGCTTGCAGGACAGGCGCAGCCATATGTCCTGTATGAGCAGCTGTTTGATTTTTTCAACGTTGAAGACTTGGCGCCTGATTTCACTGCAATTCCCGAACAAACCGATGTCTTAATGCTGGTGCACCCACCCGCGCTGTCGGATGACCAACTGTTTGTCCTTGACCAGTATGTGCTAAAAGGCGGACGGGCGCTAATTTTTCTAGACCCTCATTCCGAAGCCATGGACCCACGTGCCACACTGCCAAGCAGCAGTAGCCTGGGGCCACTTTTGGCGTCTTGGGGCGTGGCTATGTCCGATGATCTTGTGGTCGGCGATTCGTCGCTTGCACAGCGCGTGCAAATGGGCGGATTTGGGCCAGACTCGGTTAAGGACTATGTTTTCTGGTTGGCTATCACTGACGGATTTTTATCATCAACCGATGTTGTAACCGGCGCTATTAACAGCCTGAATTTCGCCAGCGCTGGCGCGATCAGCCCTCTTGAGGGCGCAACCACCGCGATGGACCCACTGGTGACATCAAGTGCGGCCGCGATGCTGTATGCGTCAAGTCGGGCGGTAGGGTTGCCGGACCCGGATGGGCTTCTGCGCGATATGCAGCCAACCGGGGATATTTATGTTTTGTCGGCGCGTGTGCAGGGTGCCGCGAAAACAGCGTTTCCTGACCGTGTTGCCGAAACTGTTGTCACGGCTGGTGCTGATGCTACGGATGGTCCTGTTGCAACCGGCAATATCAACATTGTGCTGACAGCAGATAGTGATTTGTTCGATGATCGTTTCTGGGTTCAGGTGCAGGATATGTTGGGGCAGCGCGTTGCGGTACCACTTGCAGGCAATGGCAGCTTTGTTCTTAACCTTGCTGACCATATTTCCGGCTCTGAAGCCATGCTTGGCCTCAGAGGCAGGGGGATTTCCAAGCGGCCATTTGAAAAGGTTGACGAACTGCGCCGCGCTGCAGAAGCCATATATCTGGTTGAGGAAGAAGAGCTGCAAAACAAACTGAGTGAAACCGAGGCTCGTATCGCGTCGCTTGAGGGCCAAAACCCTGACGGGAATTCTGTATTATCTGTCGAGCAGGAAGCCGAAATTGAAAGATTTCGCAGTCAGCTTCTGGAAACCAGAAAAGCTCTTCGTAATGTGAAGCGTAACTTACGCAAAAACATTGAAAGCCTCGGTGACTGGTTGGCCTTTATCAATATTGCTCTGATGCCATTGGCTATTATTTTGTATGTGCTGATCCGGCTTTTTCTGCGCAGGCGCCGCGCTCATCTCTTTTTGTAAGGTGCTTAACTTTCATGTCTGAACGTATGACCAATATTCTCGGGTATTTGACCCTTGGCGCAATTTTGGTTGCCATCTGGATTTTATTCGGTGAAGACCCAAACCGGGATCAAGGTGGGCGCGGTGAACCCACCTTTTCGGGCTTGGCCGACCGCATCAACGAAACCGCTAAACTGGTTTTGAAAAAAGACGACCGTACCTTAACGATGCTGCGTCAGAGTGAAAATTGGACTGTCGTGGAGCGCTTCGGTTATGCCGCTGATGGCGAGAAAATCAGGGCATTCCTGCGGGGGTTGGCAGTCTCAAAACGCCGGGAACCCAAAACCGCCAACCCCGACAGATTTTCCAAGTTGGGATTGGGCGGCGAAAGCACCCAAGTGCAGCTAGACGATGATACTGGCGGTGTTCTGATCGATATTGAAATGGGCACGCGCGTCGATAATGGTCGGTCACTTACTTATATATATCAGCCAACCGATACTAGGGCTTGGCTTGTCAGCGGTTTGAAGGCGGCATCTATGGAGCCTACCGATTGGCTGGACCAATCACTGCCAACACTTGCGCTGGAGCGTATCCGTGCCATCAATCTAATCGGTGTCAGCCTCACCCGTGCGCTCGGTGAAAATGATTTTGTCGTTGACGGTTTGCAAGAGACAGAAAAAATGGCAGCGGCTTTCAGGCGCGCAGAGCCGGCGCGCACGCTTGTGGGACTGTCGCTTGAGGATGTTCGCCAAACGGCTAACCCTCTTGTTGACCCTGTGGGCTCCGTGGAAGCCATAACCCATGATGGGCTGAAGCTGACGCTGGTGCTATACGAAATTGAGGATGCCAGTTGGGGGCAGATGACGGCAGACTATGATGCCACACTTGCCGATCAGGGCGAAGCGGGCCAGCTGCCCGAGGCACCTGTTGACGGCGCGGCTGAAGCGGCGGCGATTAACGAAAAAACCCGTGGTTGGCTGTTTAAATTATCCAGTTTTGATGCCAATATTCTGAGGCAAAATCGGGCTGACTTTGTGGAAACATCGGAGACAGATGCCGCTGGCTCTTGACCATTGAGTTTAACTTCCTAAATCAGAGACAAATATAGTGAGCGCAAACCAGTTGGCTGCGCGGTTCAGGTGCTGCGACAAATGCACCGTGACTATTCGGAGAGACGAGCAATGACAAAAAAAGCGAAATCCGCAAAAACGGAAAAAATGGGTTTTGAAGCAGAAGTGTCCAAACTTTTGCATATGATGGTTCACTCGGTCTATTCAGACCGGGAGATTTTCCTGCGGGAATTGATTTCAAACGCGTCTGATGCCTGCGACAAGATGCGCTACGCCGGACTGACCGATGCTGGTCTGCTAAAGGACAACGGTGATTTTGGTATTTCCATTACCGTCGACCCGGCCGCAAACACTATGGTCATAGCCGATAACGGCATTGGCATGAGCCGTGACGATTTGATCGAAAACCTGGGCACGATTGCCCGTTCCGGCACCGCAAATTTCGTTGATAAACTGACCGGTGACAATAAGTCAGACATGCAGCTTATCGGCCAGTTTGGCGTTGGTTTCTATTCTGTCTTTATGGTTGCAGAATCGGTGGATGTGCGGTCTCGCAAGGCCGGTGAAGCAGAAGGCTGGTTGTGGACAAGTAACGGCGAAGGCTCCTACGAGATCAGCGAGAGCGAGCATTCCAGCGGCGGCACTTCGATCACGTTACACATGAAGAAAGACGCTAAAGAGTTTACCGAACAAGCCCGGTTGCAAACCATTGTTTCCAAATACAGCGATCACATAGCCGTTCCGATCAGTTTGGCGATAAAAGGCGGTGAAGAAGCCGACGCGGAGCCAAAAATTGTCAATGAAGGTTCGGCAATATGGGCGCGACCGAAGTCTGACATTACAGAAGAGCAATATACTGAGTTTTACCGCAGTGTTGGCCATGCTTTTGATGATCCGGCTGTAACACTGCATTATAAAGCCGAGGGCATGCAGGAATATACGGTTCTGTTGTTTGTACCAACCAAGCAGCCGATGGACCTGTTTGATCCTGCGCGCAAAAACCGTGTGAAGCTTTATGTGAAGCGGGTGTTTATCTCTGATGATAGCGCGGACTTGCTGCCCGGCTGGCTGCGGTTCATGCGCGGTGTTGTCGATAGCCAGGACTTACCGCTAAACATCAGCCGCGAGATGCTGCAAAACAACCCGACGCTCGCGCGCATGTCCAAAGCGATTACCAAAAAGGTGATCAGCGAGTTTGAAAAGCTGGCGAAAAAGGACAATGCAAAATTCCTCGAGCTTTGGTCCGAGTTTGGGCCGGTTATCAAGGAAGGTATTTACGAAGATACTGAGCGACGCGATGCGCTGATGAAACTTGCGCATTTCCGGACCACAACTTCCGATGGCTGGTCTACGCTGGCTGATTATGTTGGCCGCATGAAGGACAAGCAGTCTGCCATCTATTATATCACGGGCAGTGACGCTGCGGCGGTTGCCAAAAGCCCGCAACTGGAAGGCTTTCGGTCGCGCGGTATTGAAGTGCTGCTGCTTTCGGATCCGGTCGATGAATTTTGGATTCAAATGGCCCCGGATTTTGAGGGCAAACCGTTCAAATCCATCACTCGTGGTGATAGTGATTTGAAAGACCTGGAGAGCGAAAAGGCTGACGATAAGAAAGCCGAGGCTGCCAGCGACGGCGACATGGCAACGTTGACCACTCTGATGAAAGAAGTACTGGGTGACAAGGTATCGGACGTGCGTGCCACCGACCGCCTGACCGATACATCCGCTTGTTTGGTTGCCAGCGACAGCGGCATGGACATGCACCTGGAGCGTAT
>JAJFIU010000161.1 GCA_021774695.1 Alphaproteobacteria bacterium
CGGAGTAAAATCTCGCCATAGGCGATTCTTTCTCTCCATACCTGTTCCGCTGCCGCATACTGTCCACGGAAAATATTGCTAAGCCCAATCGAATAAAGGCTTGTGACATGTGCAAAATTGGCTTCCTCCGATTCTGGATCCCTATTTACTAACACTGTGGTGGTATGAAGCGCATATTCAAACAATTCGTCGGCTGATTTATGCATATCCTTGCCTAAATACAACCAGCCTAACTTCGAATAAGCTTGTGCTTTCCTGGACAAACCCAACGGACTAAGTTTGCTATCATCTTGCTGTGCATAGTGCGCCGCCACCTTGCTAGCGACAGCGTCAACCACATCTAACCGGCCAAGCTGCTGCAGTTTGGTCCCTACTAAATCCTCGACCATAAAATGGATCAAATCTTCCGCTTTAGCGTTTTGGAGCTGAGCCTCGATACTAGCCTGCTGGGCCGCTCTTTCCGCTAAATTTGCCCGTACCAAAAGTCCAGTCGTCAGCAAGGCAAAGGCCACTGATACTGTTGTCACCAGCACAAGGCGCTTTTGATGCCGCCTTTCATCCCGTCGAACTAGTTCATCAAGATCAACATTGAGCAAGCCCGCAATTATTTTCTGTAAGGCTCGCTTCGGTCCATCACCAATAACCCTGGCATCAGCAGCTACTGGAATTTGGCCTGATTGCAGATAAAGTTTGCGCAGAGCGGATGAAATACAGTTTGGTTCGGCAGAACTGGCTACTGGTACAAACTCTGGTTCGCCCTCCACAACATAACAAAGGATATTCCTGCTGTCCCGGCATTTGATAAATTGTCGTATTTCCTCACTGACCCGGTCAGATTTGGCAGCAGCAGGAGAACAGATCACTATCAGGAATTCGGACTGTTTTATCGCATCGAGGAGCTTAGAATCTAAGCTAACAGACGCAGGAAGTTCTTCGCGGTCGCGGAAAATTTTTCCAAGAGTTTTAGGAAGTTTCGCAAACTTCGCATGTCTGCCACTCACATGCGCTGGCACACGGTAGGCTTCAAGCTTTTTCATCACCCAAGACGAATCGTCGCTGTTTTGATGGCTATAACTGATAAAAGCTTTGAAGCGAAATGCTGTCACAAGCTGCTTCCTGAATTACTTATGGTTAAACTCCACACCCTATGCATATAGCTAGTTTATCAATACCAAACAGTTTTTTGTACAACTGATTATAAAATAATATTCAAAGTTTACACTACGAGATGAACTATCGATCAAGCCAATGGCGAAAATCGGACACGCGGTCACGGCTAACCGTCACTAGCGAGGGGTCTGCAGCCATTTTTACATGATACCGCCCTTCGTCTATACGAATATCTTCGATTGCATCAAAAGCAACCAACCGTTGACGGCTGACACGGAAGAAAAGCCGCGGCTCAAGCTTTCGTTCCAACTCATTTAGTGTGTCATCAATATAAAAGTCGCGCCCATCAAACGTGCGCAGTGCTATATCTCGTCCGCGTGTTTCAAACCACGCCACTTCATCGGCCTGAATACTGAATAATCTGTTGCCAGCCCGGATTAAAAAACGTTGTTTAGGGCTGGTGTCATATTCGATCTTTTTAACACCAGAAATAAGGTCAGCTTTCGCGAACTGACTCTTCAAGGCTTCATACCGCTCAAAAGCGCGGTCAATATCTTCGCCGCGAACTGGCTTCAAAAGATATTCAATACCGTTCGCTTTGAAGGCCTGAATGGCATAATCGTCAAATGCAGTACAAAAAATGACCGGGCAGGGCGGGTCGACAGCTTCAAATATGTCGAAACACAAACCGTCTGCCAGCTGAATATCCATGAAAATAAGATCAAATGATTCCGATAATATCCGGTTGGCGGCTTTCTCAGCCGTGGCTTCGATCGCGCTAACTTCCGCGCCAATTTTTCGTTCCTCAATCAATGACTTTAGCCGTGCCGCCGCGACAGGTTCATCTTCAACTACAAGGATATTCAAGGCGTAATTCCCATAAGCGGTGCGCGGACAATAAATTTACCATCTGCTTTTTCAATATCTAAGCCCCGGCGCAGCATCAACTGGAACCGGCGGTCCAGGTTTTTAAGCCCAGTACCCAATGAATGGCGGGTTCTGCGCGGTTGCAATGTGTTTTCCACAACCAGCGCACGGTCTTTATCCACATGGATTTTGATCGAAAGCGGTTGTTCGGCAGTCACAATGTTATGTTTGAGAGCATTTTCGACCAGTGTGTATAAGGCCATTGGCAATATCTGCTCTCCTTTGGCCTTGTCGGCTATTGCAATTTCGACGAGCAAGCCTCCTGGTACACGAGCCTTATGCACTTTTAGTAGTGCCTGCACAGCTTTCAACTCGTCCGACAGTGCGACTGTATCGGCTTCACGGTTCTGCAACACATAGCGAAATACATCGGACAGATCGTCCACGAATGCCGAGGCGCGCTGTGGGTCATCCTGAATAATTTGAGACAATGTTGCAAAACTATTAAACAGAAAATGGGGGCTCACTTGGTTTTTGAGTGCTTCAAATTCAGCCAACAAAGCCTGTCGTGAGGCGGCTTCTTTTTCAAACCGTTCAGCCTGCCATGCGCCGTGATAGTGAAATGTTTCCATCAAACCATTAACGAACAGGGGAAGGGTGAGAGACAATACGATCAAATCGATCAAAAAATCGGCAGATGTCGGAAACCCGAAAAGGACGGTGAACCAACCGTAACTGGCAGCAAAAACGCCTAACATACCAAACGAAGCGGAAGCCAGGTAACGCAATGTGGCCAATTGTATAGTTGTTACTTTTTCAGCCAATGCCTTTTCAGTGATGCGGCCTATAAATTCGCAACCAAACACTAAAATCGTTGCGACAATATAACCAAATACTGCGTCCAGAGAGAAGAGGGCGAACATGCTCGTCCACGCAACTTTTCCTGATAAAACATAAGTTGATTTATAATAAACTATCATCCCAATCGACACGAATAGCCATACGAAGGTTAAGGCAATCGCCCGTGGCGTCATAAGTTTTTTCAAGGCACCTGGCATCTGCATTGGCTATCTTTCACAGGTATTCAGTGTGGAATTGATTAATCATATGGCGGCGTTAGCACTGGAGCAACCATTGCATCAAACACTGGTTAACGAAACTAGGTGTCAATGCGTTTAAATTGCGGTGCGACAGCCAGATGCTTTAAGACATGGCCACCGTTTTCAACAATCTCTATCTCGGTATCTGTACCAAGCTTTTGAAACTGAGCGTGGGCCTTCTTCGCCTCTAGCAACCAATAGCCATCCCGCTCACCTACAATGAAACGGATTTTCAACTGCTTCACCGCGTCATACTCGCTGCGCTGTCGCGGATGACCAGGGGTAGTCAAAATCCCGGCAAATCGGTTTCTCAACGCGGCTACAATACGAAATACGCCGCTACTATTTGCACTATATTCCATCATGTGAAATTTACCGCCGCGCGGCACAACTTTCGTCGTTAAATGGTCAAGAACAGCATTTGCGTTATCAGTGCTAAAGCGAGGGTCGCCGATACCAGCTTGAATGACTACCCAACCAAACGCAGCAGGATCGTCTTGCAGGAAGAAGTCCCCAGGCGCCAGCATCACAGGATAAGGCCTTTGGGGGTTAAAACCATTGGGCAGGTAATAGTCCAGCTCGATGGTTTTGCCAGCCGACAGGTTTAATATTTCCGTTCTGTCTGGCGTCGCTGCGGGCGTGTCCTGAGCCAGCGACATGGGCCCAAACAACAATACAACAACTAGCGCCAATAGGGGCTTTCGTAGGGTTTGTATCTTCATTTCCAATCGAATAAAGATGCCATTATAGAAACCCAGACAACGGACTGGCCGCGAACCCGGTCAATCAGCAAAATATGCGTGGGAACAGTTGATTAGGCGTTGCCAACCGGTTAAATACAAAAAGACTGTGTCGCGTTAGTTTCAATTCCGGAAATTATAACCCGATCAGAATACTGGCCAGCGCAGCACTCATTAAGTTTGACAAGGTGCCTGCAGCAACAGCCTTCAATCCAAAACTGGCAATCAGGTGCTTTTTGCTGGGTGCGATACTACCCAGCCCACCAAGTAAAATCGCCAAGGCTGAGAAATTAGCGAAACCGCACAGTGCAAAAGTAACCACTGAAACCGTGTGGTCGCTGAGCGTTGATTGAATTTCCGCTAAGTTAGCGAAAGCGACAAACTCGTTCAAAATAAGTTTTTGACCAACCATGTTGCCGGCAACAGCTGCTTCTTCCCAAGGGATACCAAGCAAATACATGAACGGCGCGAAAACCGCACCAAGGATAGAATCCATACTTAGCCCAGAAATACCAAATATTTCGCCCACACCGCCGACAATGCCGTTCATCAGGGCAATCAACGCAACAAATGCCAACAATGTTCCACCAATCGCGGATGCCAGCTTAACGCCTTCCAGCGCACCGTTAGCAGCGGCTTCAACCACATTGACAGCAGGGTCCCCCATATTGTCTACCGAAGAAAGATCGATCTCCTCATTTCGGTCTGCAGCTGGGTCGTCTGGCATCATTATTTTGGCCATCAACAAACCACCGGGCGCGGCCATAAAGGCCGCTGCAATCAGGAAATCAAGGCTTATGCCCATGCTGGCATAGCCGCCCAAAATAGCGCCCGAAATTGACGAAAGGCCGCACACCATCACCGTGAAAAACTGGGTGTCACTCATGCGCTCGATATAGGGCCGCACCACAAGCGGGGACTGGGACTGATCGAAAAAGATGTTGGCGGCGGCGCACAAGCTTTCAACCGGTGTCGTGCCAACCAATTTACTGACCGCGCCACCAAACAGTTTAACAAGCAGCGGCATGATACGCAGGTAATAGAGGACCGACATCAACGCCGATACGAAAATAATTACCGGCAATACCTGAATTAAAAACACAAAGCCGAAACTGTCAGACGTAAAGCCGCCAAAAATAAAATCGGTCCCTGCCTTTGAGAAACCAAGCACTGCAGATACACCCTCGGCCAACCCACCAAGAACCGTTTTACCAAAAGGGATATACAGAACAAAAACCGCAAAAAACAGTTGGAGGCCAAAAGCCGCGCCAACGACTCTCAGGTTGATGTCTTTCTTTCGGTTTGAAAAAGCGTAGGCAATCAACAATATTACCGCAACACCTAGCAGTGGTCTCAACATCGCCGTAGCTCCCCTTGGTCCGGCTTGTCTGCGCCAGTATCAATTCCCCATATCAATTACCCAGTATCATTCAAAGACCAGTCTGTCATTGCCCAAGTGTGGTAAACCAAGTGTCATTGCCTTCGCCGGAGCATCCCTTTAGGATTGTTATGTACCTGACACCGGCATCATCAATGGGGCTCATACATGAACAAAAGTCAGCAAAGTAACACCCGCATCGACTGGGTAGGCAGCAGTTGCCGTCTTCTCGGCGCCATCAGCGACGAGTTTAAAACAACCCAACCTTTCGCTGGATTGACTATAGGTACCGGCATCCATCTTGAGCCCAAAACCGTCGCCCTGTTACTAACACTGCGAGCTGGCGGCGCAAGAATTGTCGCGACTGGGAACCTGAATAGCACCCAAGTTGAAACCGTCGGTTTTCTACGGGAAAGCGGCATTGAGGTGTTTGCAGAAACCACAATGGACAGTAATGTTCACGGGCAATCTCTGGGGCGTATACTGGATGAAAAACCTGATATACTTTTGGACAACGGCGGCGACCTTTTTGCCCGTTATCTGGATAACCCGTACCAGGGTCTTATTGGCGGCACAGAAGAGACCACATCTGGCCGCATACGACTTGAACCCTTGCGCGACAAGCTGTCCATGCCGATTTTGGTGATCAATGACAGCCCGATAAAACAATTTGCTGAAAACAAACATGCGGTTGGCCAAAGCATTTTTGAGAGCTACATGCGGCTGACCAACCGCGCCACCAACGGCAAGCGGGTAACCGTGTTCGGCTACGGCGCATGCGGGCAGGGGGTTGCTGCCTGTTTTCGCGCCGCCTACAGCACTGTCAGCGTCGTTGACACCAACCCGGTAACCACGCTTGCTGCGCATTTTGACGGCTATGCCACGCCGCTTCGCCGGGACGCGATTAAAAGTGCGGATGTCATCGTCACCGAAACCGGGGCAACCAATATTATAACAGCAGATGATATGCCTGATCTGAAAGACGGCGTTATTTTGATGAACGGCGGCCATTTTCCTACCGAAATTGATGTGGCCAGCATCAAATCCAGCGATATGGTCAAGAAATGCGTAACTTACCCTGAAGAGGGCATAGAAAGTCTGCACCTATCCAATGAGCACACGGTTCATATACTTGGTGCAGGTCACATGGTGAACCTGTCAGGGCCAAGGCCGCTGGGCAATTCAATAGAATCCATGGATATCGGATTTGCATTGCAGGCCCGCTGTCTTGAGAGGGTTGCACAAACCAGAGACCTCAGCCAAGGTACTCAGGACTGCGTGGTTCCAGTGCCAACAGACATTGATGCCCGGGTTGCTGAAGACTATCTGGCATTGAACCGATAGACACCTGAATATTCCCAGCTCGATTAACTCAGTTCATATCTAATTTAAGCAAATTTGCAAACCCGCGAATTATGCTCGTCACATTAAGACACTTTTAAACTTTTTGTATGAAACTGCTCATTGGGGTCGAGTATTTCTGACTCGCGGTGCAAGATGAATTGCATGCAGCGGGCAATTGCTAAGTTTGACATACAGGGTTTCCGCCCTTGTCGAACGGCGGAAGGAAATACGGTGCATTTTAAAGGCCAAGAAGTCCACTTTGATCGAGATGATCTAATCGTGAGTAAAACCGACCTAGATGGTCGGATCATATATGCCAACCACACTTTTCTCGAAGTGTCCGATTATCTTGAAGAGGATGTAGTTGGCAAACAACACAATGTCATTCGTCACGAAAACATGCCCAGGGCAATTTTTGACTCGCTCTGGACCTCCATTAAATCCGGTGAGGAAATTTTCGCATACGTTGTAAATTCCACTAAACACGGGGATCACTATTGGGTTATGGCACACGTTACGCCAAGCCGCGAGGGTAGTAAAATTGTTGGTTACCACTCCACCCGCAGAACCCCCAACCCTCAAACAATCAAAAATGTCGTCATCCCTATGTATGACCGGTTGTCGGCCATTGAAAGCCGCAATCCGAGCAAAAAGGCTGGGTTACAGGAATCTGTGGCCGAGCTCAACTCCATGCTCGCAGAAAAAAATGTCAGCTACGATGAATTTATTGCCGACTTAAAGAAGGATGACTAACATGGACGGATCTCAGAATATCGAAACGCTCGCCGACAAAAGTGTAGCCTCGGAAAAACTGGAACAAATGCTGTCAGTCGTTAGCGATGTATGTGCGGGAAATTTCGAATCGCGCATCAATAATATAACAACAGAAGACTGTCTCGAACGCGATTTATGCAACCGAATAAACGAGATGATTGACCGCGCAGACGCCTATGTGCGTGAAAGCACGGCTTCGCTCGGATTTATCGCGAAAAATCAATATTTCCGTCGAATTTCACCTCATGGTCTTTCGGGGGCCTACGCCACGGCTGTTAATGAAATCAATTCAGCTGCGGATGGCATTGAAAACAAAATGACCGAATTTCAATCCATTGTAGACTCCATAACCGAAGCCTCGGACAACCTGAACACCAGTGCGGAAGGCTTAACCAAATCAGTTGGCGAAGCAACTGAAAGGACCACTGCGGTTTCTGCTTCTGCAGAGGAGGCTGGCGCTAATGCGCAGACGGTTGCCTCAGCAGCAGAAGAACTGAATACTTCTATTCAGGAAATCAATCAGCAAGTGACACGGTCAACTGATTTGGCGCAGGACGCCGTTGCAGAAGCCCAAAAAACCAACGACCTTGTTCAGGGCCTTTCGGAAGCCTCGAAACAGATCGAAGCTGTTGTAGGTCTTATTAGTGATATTGCCGGCCAGACCAATCTGCTGGCACTGAACGCGACGATTGAAGCCGCGAGGGCAGGCGACGCTGGCCGAGGTTTCTCGGTCGTTGCATCAGAAGTCAAGAGCCTTGCTATTCAAACAGCAAAAGCCACGGGTGACATCAAGCAACAGGTAACCGAAATTCAAAATGCAACAATTACTGCAGTTGATTCGATCGGTGACATAGGCAAAACCATTAATTCACTTAGCGAGTTTTCCTCGTCAATTGCTGCCGCTGTGGAAGAACAGGGCGCCGCCACGCAGGAAATTGCGCGCAACGTGGAAGAGGTTTCTGTTGGCGTTACTGATGTCACCACCAACATAATTAATGTTAATGGTAATGTTGAACAGGTTAGCGAAGTTTCCGTCAATCTGCTTTCTGTTGCTGGAAATCTATCGGCCCACGCGCAGAGACTTGAGGAAGTCCTCAACAGTTAAGTCACAAAAAATCTGGGGCTAAGGCCCCGGTCCCGTCGGCAGGTTATCTAACATAAGAATGTTAGTTTTTAGCCATCGTATCGGCCGAAAATATTGGGAACATACGGTCATGCCAACTGCCTCCAAGGGCATTAATCAAATCTGCTGCGTCGCGCTCTGCGACGCGGCAGCACTCCTTGAATTCGGGCAGGGCATTGTCCAGCACCTGACGTTTCTTCAGGTACCACACTGAAGCCTCCAGGTCCGACAGTAACCGCGCTTTCTCTACCTGCATGCTGATATTGCCGCTGGCGTAACGCGCCATTTTACACCCAGACCGCCAGACACGTCTCGCGGACCGCTCAGCGTAGGGTTCTTGACCACCCTTGATGATAACCAATGCCGACAGGTGAATAAGTTTAGCGAACTGCTTGTAAGCACCGTATGGATTGTTCAAGCCGGTATCTGGCTTCGAGCCGCGCCGTTGCCTTAATTTCTTCGAAACCAATTTCAACTAGAATTCACTCAACCAGCGGCAACAGAAGGCCACAACCGAGTGACATTGGACGAAATCACCGACTTTAAGCTAAAGCTCAGGCTTTATATTAACGTTCTACTTGCTTTCGGTTGTTTTACATTTGTTGGCATTCAACATGTTGCTAATCACATCGAAATGACAATCATTTCCCTAGTTGGCGGATGCTATTTTGTTGCAGTAGTTTATCTGTTGCACCGAAAAGGGCATTATCTATGGAAAGGGCGCGGGCATCTTTTCATCATCCCACCAATCGCATTGTTTGCGATCCACTTTAACCCTGAATTCGGCATATATTGGGCTTATGTGGCCGTTGTCAGTCTATTTTTGATACTCGAACTTGTTGACGCCACCATCAGCGTAACTGTCTTTATCCTGCTAGTTTTCTTCGACATTGGACACCAATTCAGCACGCTAGTTCTATACCGAATATACGCAACATTAACCCTGGTAGGGCTATTTTCCTTTTGTTTGTCGTATCTCATAGACCGACTGCTTGTCAGCATGAACACTGTCGCCACGCTCGATCCGCTGACCAAAGCGCTCAACCGTCACACATTCCACAACGCCATCGAAACCGCACAAGAAGAGCATCAAAGATATAAGGTAACGGCAATTCTTTATCTTTTTGATCTGGACCTGTTCAAGCGCATTAACGACGACCATGGGCATTTAGCCGGAGACTTGGTGCTGCAGGAAGTAGCCCAGATTGTTCAGGCCAGACTTAGGAAGACAGATCAGTTTTTCCGCTACGGCGGCGAAGAATTCGCTGTGTTGCTTCGCCACACTTCATTGCAAAACGCCGCGCATTTAGCGGAAGACCTAAGAACCCAAATACAAGAGTATAAATTTAGCAATGATATTACAGTGACTATCAGCGGTGGCTTGTCAGAGGTTCAAAGCGGCGACGGTGTCAACGAATGGGTAGACCGAAGTGATGCCTCGTTATACGAAGCAAAATCAGCAGGGCGTAACTGCAACAAAATCAACATTACGGATATTGAGATGCTACGCTAGTAGGTAGAAAGTGTCACCTGACAACCTGTAACAAAACAACTATATAAAGCGCATAATTTATAAATTGACCAGTCTAAGCATTTGATTTTGATAAAGTATTCTGATTGTTCAGATATCGAGATATCAGCGTACATTTTCCATACCTCCCAATTGCCGTTGTTTCATTTCGCGGCGGTCACTCGCCACCGTTTTTGAGTGAATGCGTAAATCGTCAGCTATCTGCCGATCCGTCATATTGTGAAGATGCTTTTGCCAAACTAGGTTTTGGCGCATTGCCTTTGCCCGTGGCTTCACCGCTTTGTTATGCAATTCAACCAGACACCTAATATCAGTCACAGGACGTCCGAGATGTTCCGCAATGGTCTGCATCGCTTCGTATCGGCCGCGTCTCTCAACACGCATCGAACGGCGCACGCGACTGGCCCAAATACGGCCCTCGCTATAATTCGCTTTCCTGAGGACATCATAGTGGTTCGTCGCGTCATTGACTGGCTCTGGCATGTGACGGTGTTGTGGTTGAGATTTGCCAGGTAGGGCTTGTGCGCCAAACACGTTTTCTAAGAGGTCAGGCGAAAACTGGCGAACTAGGGCAGGGTGAAGCGTTAATGAACCATCAGCATGAATTTGAGCAATACTTACTGGCTCTTGCCCATTTGCAGGCTGGACGCTATCTTGTGACCACGCATTAACCGTCATAACAATCCCTTCTTAGGAATTGTCGGTACACGCAAATGTACGGCTGGTTTATGTGGTTACAATGATGCATTAATTTTCATCAATCTTAGGGCTCGGAGGGGACGGCAAATCATCCTCCGAGTTCTTTTTGTGTGTTGTCGCTGCATCCTCTCTAGTCATCGTACGCAGTTCAGGCCAAATCCTGTCCAAGTTATCTATACTTTCTTGTAAAGATTGCCGAGCGCTCCACGCAAACCTAGTATTCGGCAATGAATACTTAGACTGGATTTGACCTGAATTTTCCGCTGACAAAGCCCACGCGTCTGAAGTGTTGGGGCCTGGAGTTGCTGTGCCTTTAATTTCCAAAGAAAAACAACCCCACTGTAACATTCGGCTTTCAAAGTCTTCCTGCCGACCAATAACTTCTTTCAGTTCCGACTGAAGCCATTCCTTGTCAATTTCGTCATAAGGAAATTCTTTATTCATTCCCAACAAACATTTCGTCGCTTCTCTTAGAAAGCGGTTTTCTTTTAAAAGTATCTCGTATTGGTTTTGCAAGTATTGGTGAGAAGGGTGATCCATTAATTCATGCAACAACTCATCTCTTCTATCCTCAAAATCGTCGGGCGATAGACAGCTCCAAAAAGCCTCAGAGGCTGAGATGCCAAGATGGAAACACAAAATTACAAGTTTTTCTAATTGTGGCATCTGACCATCAGCATCTAGTCCCGCTTTCTCATAGCGGACAATGCTGCTTGTACCTACGTTAGCTTTTTCAGCGAGTTGAGCTCGCGTCCAACCTTTGTTTTTGCGAGCTTCATATAGCAATTCGCCCAGCGGACGTTGCTTTAGTTGGCGGCTTGTTTGGTTATCGTCAATCATGGGGAATCTTCCCCTATTTACCCATAAAGTACAACTCCTTTCACTATTTTTATCCAATTGTTTCCGTTGAACAATAACTGTATGATAAAATTGATCTTTTTAATTTTACCTTTTTGAAATGAGGTTCGGCAAGTTATGGAAAAGCGATATCAGATATTTGTGAGCTCTACTTTCGCCGACCTCGAAATAGGGCGTAAAAAGATTTCTGAAGCCATTCTGGGGTTGGAGCATTTTCCAGCTGGGATGGAAATATTTCCTGCCTCAGATGCAATTCAATGGGATTTTATTAGTAGGGTTATTTTGGAATGCGACTATTACATCATAGTATTGGGCGGGCGATATGGCTCCCTTTCACCGGATGGAATTGGTTACACCGAGATGGAGTTCGATTTTGCAGTTGAACATCAGATTCCAATAATTGCTCTAGTTCACAAAGATCCGGAAAACATCGATAAAGGCAGTCGAGAAACTGACACTGCTCTTTTGACGAAGTTTCGTGCTTTTAGAGAGAAAGTAACGGCAACTAGAATGGTCAAAATGTGGGATACGCAGGATGAACTCGGCGGACTAGCAATTATGTCTTTAACTCACGCCTTTAAACAATCTCCAAGGGAAGGCTGGATTAGAGCGAGTAAAGCGGCTTCAGAAGAACAGTTACTTGAGATTTCATCACTTCATAAAGAAAACAGAAGTCTATTGAACCAGTTGCAAGTGATAAAAGAAGAGTCACAAGAAACTCCATTGGTGGAAGACTTACAAGATACTACCAAAGAGTTTACTGTCGTAATTAATTTTGGAGAGCATGGTTATGTATTTGAAGACACTCAAGAAATTTTAATAACGTGGGCAAATTTATGGGGTCTTATAGGTCCAGTAGCTCGCATGAGTACGGATAGGTATACTCTTAAAACAAAGGTTTCCGAACGCCTATTCACTACACCTAACGACAATGGCAGTATTGTTGAAGACCATTGTTTTGACGTAATTGAAGCCCAATTTGAGGCCTTAGGTTACTGGGCCTTAGATCAAAATCACGAATTAGATTTGACGGAATTAGGAAACAGAAAAATCCGAGAAATGCTTGTCGTCAGAAAGTAAAGGGCGCCTAAGCGCCCTCTCTGATTGGAAAATGTTCTGCATCTTCTAGGTTTATCTGCTTACCATGGATAAATCTATCTCTGAGTACAGGACGCAACGCCTCAATCACAGCTGCGTCGTCACTCCAGCTTCCGAAGATGAATCCTTCTTGATCTTTTTCCAGATCAAATTCATCTGCAAGGTCGTGGAGAGGTTCCGGATTGAGCTTAAAGAGATCAACGCCAAAATAAGCTGTATCGACAATACGATCTACCAAAGTTTGCTTAGCAACGGCTTGTTCATCGAGCGTCAAAGTACCAAATGCCTCGACTTCACTCTGCGGTACTGCAAGTAAGCCTCGAGCTTCGCCAACATCGAGCAATTCATCGTAGGACATTTTTCTTACAATCTCCTCTAACGCCTCAAAAGAACGAGGAGCAGTGCGCCAGTGCCGCTGGAAACCATTCTCTCGCATTTCGTCGAGCGACAAAAATGCATCTAAAATAGTATCGATATCATCCAAGTGTTTATGGCGTTCCTTCGAAATTGTATCAATTTCTTGAACCTCTTGTTTTGTAGGTGCTCCATTTAGCAGAAACGTTGGGCTCACATCGATCACTCTCGCAAGCGCTTGAACGCGATCAATACTCGGCGACATATCACCAGTTTCAAATTTCTCAATCGACTTGACTGGGATATTTGTTAATTCAGCAACGCGTCTGCGGCTGAAATTGCTTGCTTCTCTTGCAGACTGTAAACGAGCGCCAAAAGCTGCGCGATCAGTCCGGGTTGTTTCAGTAATTCGAATAGTCATTGGTTTATCCTTTGGACATACCCCGGCATTCCCCGGGCCGGGTTAAGTGTTGTTTTTCAAGGGGTAGGGGAGTTCCCTGTGAGTTTCCGGGGGTCGAATAACCCGGATTTTCCGGTTTTTCTCTTTCCGGAATTTTCGAACCTGCTGTTCCGGGTGTTCCGGGCCGGTATCTTTGGACAGTTGTCCTACTGGTGTGAACATTAAAGGCGCGCACCTTTCGGGCTTCGCCCTCGGCTGCTGCTCTTTGGGCTTTGCCAACCGCAAGCGCCGTGCGCGGGTCGGGTGCGCCGTTAGCGTCCCAAAAGCGCCGGGCCTCGCATTTGCGGGCCTGTATCTCTTGCAGGCGTTCCTTGCCGTCAATTGTTACCGGGTCAGGCGTGTAATTCATCACCATCGTCACTGGCTCGGCATATGGCGAGAAGCGGAACTGGGGCGACAGGCGGCAAACAATGATGTTTTCCAGCACTTCGCCCTGGGCCGGCTGCTGGCCCGGGGCTTGGCCTTTTTTACGCGGCGCTTTCTCAATCAGCTGCAACCGCGCACCATCATTGAATTTGACGACACCAACCTTTAACGGCCGGTCGCGCTTTTCCTTGATACGTTTGGTGATGACTTCGCCGGTAAACGGATGCACACGGTCTTGCTCGGTAACCTGATAAACAAGTTCTTCGCGCCAGTGTTTGAACTCACGCATTGGCTGGGCGATTTTGAGCCGGTAGGTTTCATTAAACAGCCATGCGAGAGCAGGGGCGTCCAATGTGTCCAGGTCAATTGGTTTGAACGGATACTTGATCGCCTCTTGTGGCTTCTCAAGTTTGCCATTGTCCCGCCAGTGCGCGCCAAGCCGTTTGCGTGTCCATGACAGGAATTCAGACCACTTATCACCCTTGAGTGCTCTGCGCGGTGCATAGAGTACATTTGCGTGGGGGTGAAAGCTCTGTGTGGCATCATCAAAGGTGAATTCGCTACCACGGTAGATAACGGCCACATTCCAGATCTTGTCAGCTTCATGGGCCCAGCGTGAAATATCACGGTGAAGTTTCTGCATGGTGCCGCGAAGGTCGCCGCCAAGGGGAATGCGATCACCGGCTGTCACAACGGCCAAACGAAGGAATTTACCCATCTTGTGATGCTTCTGGAAATACATCAGCCCGTTGAGAATAGGGCGCCTGTCACGCTGTGCGATTGACGGCAAAAAGCAGATGGAGCGATAACCATCAATTCGATCAACCTGATTTGTGACTTCGCCAATCGCAATAAGGTCAGCTGCGTCCTGCCGGGCAGTTATGCCTTGGCTTTCGAGTGCAGATGCCATGCGCTCAGTTTGGGAAAGCAGGGTTGCACGTTTACTGGCACTTTCGCGGTATTGCTCAGATGATTGTTTCCAGCCGGTATTCGACCGGAAAAGCTCATGTTGACTATATGCCAAGCAAGAGGGACTATTTTCGGCAATAGGTGACTTTTTACAGTTTGGTTTGACGAGCGCAGTCATTGCGCACCGCCAATAGAAACAAGGAAAAATTTCAAATGTTGAAAGGGATTAAGAAGCTCACACAACGCCTCAAAACGCCTTTGACGCGCCTGCGTATAAAAGGCTATTTGGCTACAATTGTAGCTATTGGTGTCATGGGTATTACGATAGTAGTTGCGCGAACAGTAAGCGCACCTAACGAGACAATTTTCGACATGATGGTCGCAGTCAGTCCAATTTGGGCACTGATTATTGCACTCTATTTGCCAACACGTCAGGCGATAGATGATCGAGTTAATGCAGCGGAAACAGCCATTGATTTCCAAACGAAGGTACTGGAAAATTTGTTTTCCGAAATATCGAATATTCGAGGCATTGCATGTGCTTGGAAAAACGAAGCAATGTCCCTTAGAAAGACAACTGGTTTTAGGTCCACATTGCTCTTCGTCCCTCCAAGGCCAGTATACCAATCGTTGATCAATGGAATGCAGTCGGTCGAACCACAGATCATCGCAAAGTTCGGGAACTTTGAAATGATCCTCGCTGACAAATTCAATATGATTGAAGTACTGAGAACCAAAGACCAACTCATTCCCGCAGAAACGGTCAAAACGCTTTGCGAGTCTTTGATCGGTAATTGTGAGGACTATATTCTCAGTCTCGCCAATCTCATTCCAGAAGTCGAGATCGAGCATAAAGACGTTTTCGAGTCTGGAAATATCGAATTTAAGTAGAGCAACAAGAAAAGGCTCGCCGCATGGCAAGGGGTCAGAACGTTTTCTGACCCCGTTGGGGCCAGCTTGTGGTGCCGCCGTCCGGTCAAGCCCCTCCCGCACCACTGGCGATAAATCGCCACCGGGTCGGGGCTGTGACAGTGCGTCAAACGAGCGAACTGGACTGGCGATTAGAGCAGGGGCGACAACAAAACTAATCATTTGACCCTCCAGAAATGGAGGAAAACATTTCGTTCAACAGTCGAGTGACGGAGCGAGTTGAGACGCCTAATCGCTCGCCAATCGCTTTATTTGTCCAGCCTCTACGAACCAGCTGTAGCGCTGTACTCTGGCGACGCTTTTGAATGTATTTTTTGAGGTTTCGGCGTTGCCTTTGAACTAAGACTTCAGCAGCTACAGGCGCATCTAATGGGATTGCGTCCGCAATGATTTTATATGCTTGGAGCGCCGTATCGCAATTTGGCCGTACGCGACGATACATCGAGTAAACACGGGGTGCCTGGGCAAAAAAGGCTTTCCGTTTTCGCTCGAGTTCTTGCCTCGCAATCAGACTTAAATCTTCCGCGGGCTCGCTTGCAACTTTTGGTTCCGATTGTTTCGCGAAATGTGGTGAGCCAGAAGTGAGCCGCGCGAGCATGGGCTCAATTGACTGTATGGTTTCAGCCGCGACGTTGGCCGGGATATCGATAGCGATGCGAATAGTGATTTTGTCGGGGGTGTCAGACATGAGACACCGCCAAGCGGCAGCAAATAATTATGGGAAGGGAATGAGGGAGCCGAAGAAAACCCGTTAAATCAAACGGTTGCCTTCTAAGGGAGTCACATAAAGCGCATAATTTATATTATGGGAAATTATATTGTCTAGGGCTAAGGTGGACACCAGCCAGCATACAGCGCACCGAACCGCCTGCATACTCTATGGTTGGCACTTCCAGCGCCAGAATTTGGGCGCTAAGCTCTATGCGTTTAATTTGCTCGGCCATAAGTGACTGCAGAGCTCGCGCCGACAGCACCAGCGTCCTACCGCTGCTTCCGTGCAGCTCGATGGCATTTCCGGCAAAATTTGAAATCTGCTGGTTCGTCAGTGCAATCACATCGCGCCCGGACACCTCAAGCCGCTGGGTAATTTCCTCGCGACGCCACGCATCCTCGATCATATCAAGGCCAATCAGCACAAAATCAGTGGCGATACACATCAGAACATTGGTGTGATACACCGGCAATCCGCCGGTATCGATCGCATCAAAAACCATCGGTTCATAATTAAAATGGGTACAAAACCGTTCCAAAATCACCGGATTTGTGCGGTTTGAACTGACAGCATAGGCAACACGCTCAATATGATCCAACACCATGGCGCCCGTGCCTTCAAGAAACAAACCATCGGGCTCAAGCCCCGAATAATCAATCACATCCTGCACACGATAGGTGTTTTTCAACATGTCTATTATGTCTGAGCGCCGCTCCAGGCGGCGGTTTTCCGCAAACATCGGGTAAATCGCCACGTGGCCGCCAGTATGAGTTGAAAACCAGTTATTGGGGAAAACCGCGTCCGGCGTTAACCGCCCCTCATCCTCAAAAATGTGGGTTTGAATGCCTGCGAAATTCAGCTGTTCAGCCGCGCGCGTTACTTCCTCAAACGCATCTTTTGCTATCTGGTTGGGGTCTTGACCTTCGACGCTTTGCTGGAATGCGTTGTCATTCGCGGTTTCCTGATTAGGGGAAAAATGATGCGGCCTAACCATAATAACGGCGGTTGGCGCCTGAGCACTGCGATGATCCATATTTTATATATTACCTTAAACTATGTTCACAAACAATTGATTTAATACAGTTTTATATAAACAATAATAGATAGCCACTCACTCGAAATTCACCTGTAGTTTACTTTTACGAGAAATGGCCGCTAAACCGCAATAACAAAAATAGCGTTTGCGACACCATTAGAGCCACATGTGGTTGAATAGAGTTGCACGGCCAGTCCACACGTCCTAGAAATTGGCGCTAGGGAACGGAGTTTCATGGCAATCACCCAACACAAATGCGACGCTGCAATTATCGGAGCCGGACCCACAGGCCTGATGGCGGCAGAAGAACTGGCACGCGCAGGCTACACTGTTGAAATTTTCGAGCGTATGCCAACCCCTGCCCGTAAATTCCTGATGGCCGGAAAATCAGGCCTGAACATCACCCACAGTGAAGACTTATCCATATTTACAAGCCGCTACGGAAAATCAGCTGACAATCTAACCAAGCCGATTGAAGCCTTTTCCAACATTGAAATTCGCAAGTGGGTCGAAGACCTCGGTATCGAAACATTTGTTGGTTCTTCCGGCCGGGTTTTCCCAAAGGCGTTTAAGGCATCGCCTTTGCTGCGTGCGTGGCTGCACCGGCTGAACGACATGGGGGTTAAATTACACTTGCGAACCAATTGGCAAGGCTGGGACCCTGAGAGCAACAATCTGATGTTTATGGGGCCAAATGGTGCCCTCCAGGCCCAAGCAGGCACCACTGTTCTTGCGCTTGGCGGCACAAGCTGGCCAAAGCTTGGCTCAAACGGTGAGTGGCAGCAAGCGTTGAGGGATAAAGCCGTTAAGTTGGAGCCCTTCCGTCCCTCCAACTGCGGTTTTAACATCAAGTGGAGCGATTATTTTCGCGAGCGGTATGCTGGAGAGCCGATCAAAAACTGTATACTAAACTTTGCTGGCACAAGTGCGAAAGGTGACGTGATGGTCACGGCCAACGGCATTGAAGGCGGTACGGTTTACAAGCTGTCAGCCCCTATAGTTGAAGCGCTTGGAAACAACCAGCCAGCATCCATTACAATTGACCTAACACCAGATCGGTCCACTAAGCAGCTGGAAGACCGGCTAGCACAACCACAGGGAAAACGGTCTCTAAGTGATCATATACGGCGTAAAACCGGCTTAAAAGGTGTTCAGATAGGGTTGCTGCGCGAATTTGCGGCCAAAGAGGCTTTCAGCAGCGCTGAAGGGATTGCAGGCTTGATTAAATCTATATCAATTCCGATAAAATCAGTCCGACCGATCGAAGAAGCAATCAGCGTAGCAGGCGGCGTATCCTTTGATGGGTTGGATGAAAACCTGATGCTGACAGCCCTACCCGGCACTTTTTGTGCCGGTGAAATGGTGGCGTGGGATGCACCCACAGGCGGCTATTTGTTAACCGCATGTCTGGCACAGGGAAAACAAGCCGCAGTCGGTGCCGCAGCGTGGCTTGACAAGATGCATGGAGCTCAAGATAAGTGTTGAGCCTTCTGTATTTGAGTAATCACCATGAATGAAATGACGATTGAAAGCCCATGCGTAAGCATTTGCCAACTCAACGATAAGGGCACGCTTTGCACAGGGTGTTATCGAAGCCGCGGCGAAATTGGTGAATGGCTTGCCGCCAGCGACGACCGCAAACACGAGATCATCAAAAACGCAGAGTTTCGAAGCAAAAATAGAAGCTGAAGCTGGAACATAAAAGCTATAGTGTAGGCCGTATTGATCAGCAGGGTATCAGGGCCTCAAAATTAAAGTATCACCACGAAATTCAACGCTGGCAAAGCGATCCAGCAGCGTCATACCAAGGAGAGAGCCCTGCATTTCTGCCCCGTTTACGGTAATCGGCACATCAAAGAAAGTCTGGTCTCCCACTCCTACGCTGGTAATAGTTGCGCGCGCAAATGACACGGAGCCGTTGGCGGTATCAGCACGACCGGAGAACTCCAGCTGATTGGACCTGAGGCCAATCTTTTTCGCGTCTTCTGGGCTGAGAACCACATTGGACGCGCCTGTGTCCACCATCAACAACAGTGGTACGCCGTTAAACGAGGCACGCAGCCAAAAATGACCGTCCCTGTTGCGTTGCACGACCAGGCCATCACCGGTGGAAATCACACCCGCGGGATCAAGTGCGGCCATAAATCGATCACCAAAATCTGAGCGGTATAGATAAAAGCCTGAGATGGTTACGATTATCGCCACCCATATGCCGGCAATTTTAACCAATCTCATTAAACTTGAACGGCTCCAGAATGCTGCTGCGCCGCCAAATATGAACAAAATAATCATCGCGCGGACCAGATAGGGGTCGAGGCCACCGGTAATAGGAAAGGCAAGCGAAAGACCTACTAGCAGCAGTACCATACCTAAAACGAACGCAATAAAGCGCGTTAGCGGCCTTGTGTGGCCGCCGTAATGCAAGTCTTTGGCGGATATTTGCTTCGGCTCTTTGTGCTGACCACGAAGTCTATCCTGCAATTTTTCAGGATCATGATCCGGCACTCGCCACGGCTCGTTTGCCACAATAATCTCCGTTGCCGTCTTGGTTTGCTGTCTACATCCAGTATATGGGCAATTAAACTTCTATGACCATCCCATCATACGCTGGCACAACGCCAGCTGGCAATTCTCGGACGAGTGTTTCATAATCCATATCCCAAGTCATATGGGTTATTATAGCCCGTTCTGGTTTTATTTTATCAATCCATTCAAGGGTTTGCGTCAAATGTGAATGGGTGGGGTGTGGCTGATAACGTAACGCATCAACCACCCAAATTTTTACCCCCTTCAAAGCGTCAAATGCGGTTTCAGGCAAACGGTTGAGGTCCGTCGAATAGGCAAAATCACCGAATCGGTAGCCGAGGCTGATACCGCCGCCATGCCCTTGCTCGAACGGGCGCATGGTTACCGCACCCACTTTTTTGGGGCCCGCCAATATATACGGCGAGCAAATCGCCGGGTAACCGTCCACGCTTTTGAACACATAGCCAAAGCGTTGCTTTAACAGGTCAATGGTTTGAGGATCGCCGTAAACCGGGATTTTCTCTCGCTTCAAATGGTAGAAACCGCGCAAATCATCGATGCCTTGGGTATGATCCGCGTGGTCATGGGTATAGAACACTGCGTCCAAATTTCCGACACCCGCCGCCAGCATCTGCGCGCGCAGGTCTGGGCTAGTGTCTATTAAAATCTTTGTGCCGTCCTCTTCTACCAAAACACTAGCGCGTAGGCGGTGGTTTTTTGGATTGGTAGGGTCACAAGCGCCCCAATATTCCGGCATTTTAGGGACACCTCCTGATGTGCCGCAGCCGAGGATTGTTAATTTCACGCTCCTGCTCCCACAGTAGGCGGCGTTACCTTATTGAAAAGATTATAGAAATTCTCTGTTGTAGTTTGCTGTAGTGTATCAAATTCCACACCTCTAAGGTCAGCAACAAAGCGTGCGGTATCCATCACAAAGGCTGGCTCACAGGTTTTACCCCGATGAGGAACCGGCGCCAGAAACGGTGCATCTGTCTCTACCAAAAGCCGGTTTTCTGGGATCGTTTTGACAATTTCCTGCAATTCTTTAGCGTTTTTGAAGGTCGCAATGCCCGAAATGGAGATGTAAAAGCCCATTTTCAGAACTGAATCGGCCAAAAATTGACTGGCAGTGAAGCAATGGATGACTCCCGTGAAAGCCCCCTTCTCCATTTCTCCCTGAATAATTTTCACACAGTCCTGATCGGCATCACGGGTATGAACAATCACTGGCAAACCAGTTTCTCGTGCCGCGGCAATATGAGCGCGGAAATTAATCTTCTGCATATCCCGAGGGGCGTTGTCATAAAAATAATCAAGTCCGGTTTCGCCGATACCAACAATTTTTGGATGTGCCGCTCGGCTCAATAATGCGTCCAAAGCAACGTCAGGCTCGTTTTCAGCTTCGTGAGGGTGAATACCGACCGTGCCAAACACGTCGTCGTGGTTTTCCACAATATCAACGATCTCCTGATACTCGCTGAGTTTGGTGTTGATGGCTAGCATACAGCCAACACCAGCATCCCGCGCCCGCGCTATCACTGCACCCTGATCTTCCACTAAGCCTTTGTAATTCAAGTGACAATGGCTATCAACAATGTAGCCATACTGTGTCATTCAGTGTCACCGTCAACAACAGGCATCTCCAGCCGCGGGAATATCACGTCAGGCTTTATGATGGTCGTACCCGACACCAAGCGATGGTCCGCGCCCAGAAAAGCGAATGATCGCTCTTTAACACTGATACCGAGACCATCTAGTAGCCTACCAGCCGCATCTGGAACGATTGGCTGGATGAGGATTGCTAGCTGGCGAATAACTTCGGCCAACACATAGAGCACTGTCTTCATCCGCTCCGTGTCTGTTTTCTTCAGCTTCCACGGTTCTTCAACAGAAATATAACTGTCTGCGTCCGAGGCAACTTTCCAGATAGCTTCGAATGCCTTATGGAAAGCCTGATTATCCATATGGTTACGAACTTCATCAAGTAAAACATCAGTTTTGGTCAACAACTCATTATCTTCACTAGATAATTCATTATGGGTAGGTATGGCGCCGTCACAGTTTTTAACAATCAAGCCAAGTGTTCGGTTGTTCAAGTTACCGATACCGTTTGCCAAGTCCGCATTGCAGCGCTGAACAAAGGAGGTGCGGGAAAAGTCACCGTCATTACCAAACGGCACTTCCCGCAACAGATAAAAACGCACCGCATCGAGGCCGTAGCTTTCGATAAGCTCGAACGGATCAATAACATTGCCGAGTGACTTTGAAATTTTCTGCCCTTCATTTGTCCACCAGCCGTGCGCAAACACCCGATGCGGTAGCGGCAATTCAGCGGCAAGCAAAAACGCAGGCCAGTAAACTGCATGGAAACGCAATATGTCTTTACCGATCATATGAACATTGGCTGGCCAGAAAGCCTTATAGCTATCAGACTCTTCGTCCGGGTATCCAACGGCTGTTAAATAATTGGCAAGCGCATCAATCCAGACATACATAATATGCCCTTCTTTTCCTGGCACAGGCACACCCCAGCTAAAGCTGGTACGGGAGATGGACAGATCCAGAAGGCCGCCGGAGACAAAGCTGCGCACTTCATTGAGCCGGGATTTAGGCATCACGAAATCGGGTTGATCTTCATAGAGTTCGAGCAGCTTGTCCTGCATGGCGGAAAGGCGAAAGAAATAGCTGGGCTCTTCTACCCATTCAACAGGTGCGCCAGACGGAGCCTGCTTTTCACCGCCCTCGCCTTCACTCAGCTCGTCTTCGCTATAAAAGGCCTCGTCCCTTACCGAATACCAACCCGCGTAACTATCTTCATAAATGAAACCTTTTTCTTCCAACACTTGCCATAGACGCTGTACTGACACCCGGTGCCGCGGCTCGGTGGTGCGAATAAACTGGTCGTTGGAAAATTTCATGGCTTCGGCCAACTGGCCGAACCGCGCGGAAACCTTGTCGCAAAACTCCTGCGGCGGCATACCGGCTTTTTCCGCTGATTTTTCCACCTTTTGGCCGTGCTCATCTGTGCCCGTCAGGAACATAACATCGTAACCGTCCAACCGCTTGAAGCGCGCGAGTACATCACATGCAAGGGTGGTATAAGCGTGTCCAATGTGGGGAACGTCGTTCACATAGTAAATCGGCGTTGTAATATAAAAAGCTGGCCGCTCGCTCATATCAATCCTGTCAGACAAAAAACATGAGCCATATTGGCCCAATCAGGGCTTAACGGTCGCTTTCAGAGACGCAAACAGTGACACTATCACTTGTTTACGGTCCAAATTAACCGCGTCAGCCCGAGTAATCAAATGGCTCACCTTGTCCCACAGCTCCAGCCACTGATCAACCCTTGCCATAGCCGAAATTCGGGAAATTTGCTCGCTTTCGCCAGCCATTACATCCTGCGCTGCCTCGCCAGTAACAAGCTGGCGAATAAGACGCTGCAACCAAGCCAAGAACATCTCTGTAAACAATTTGTACTCCGCATCGGCTTTAATGGCACCCAGCTTACCGGCCAGCGTATGCACATGCGTCATATCAACAGCCGGTAGCGCAACCAGTGTAGACGCCATCTGGCGGTATAAATCAGTACCCGCCTTTGAAATCAACTCTATCGCCTTGCCAGGAGCCCCAGCTGCCATCGCCGAGGCTGCGTCCAGTTCCAACGTGTCAATTTCAGGGAAACGCGCTGCCAATACTGCACGTACGCTATCATTTTGAAGCGGCGTTAGCGCCAAAGCACGGCACCGGCTACGAATTGTGGGAAGTAATCTGCCCGGCGAGTGAGCAACCAATAATATGATCGATTTTTCCGGTGGTTCCTCAAGTATCTTCAACAGTGCGTTGGCGGCGTTGGCATTCATTTCATCAGCCGCATCAACAATAGCAACCCGCCAGCCACCCTCACTTGCTGTCTGTGTATAAAACTTAGTTAACTTGCGCACATCGCCGATAACGATTTCTTTGCGCATCTTGCCTGTTGTCTCGTTGAGGCTGCGCTCCACCAACAACAGCCCGCCGTGGCCGCCCGCCTCTATTTGACTGTTAACCACATCGTCTTCATCTAGGCTGAGCGTTTCATATACTGGTGGTGCATTGTCTTCTTCGAAAAGGCCGCCACTATCGCCGGTTTGGCCGGGATTTCTTGACAGAAGAAACTTAGCCAGCCGCCAGGCAAAGGTGGCCTTGCCTATACCTTTGGGGCCGGTAATAAGCCATCCGTGGTGGATACGTTCCTGATTTACTGCATCCAGAAACAGGCGCTCTGCTGTTTCATGACCAAACAATTGTTTGGTAAAGCGTGGGTGATCAATGTTTTCGGGCTCTGCACTCATGGTCAACCAGCGAGGCCAAATTTCTGCGCAATGACACCGCGCAGCGTTTGCTGTAGCACCTCGACGTCTTGGCCAGCATCCAGCACAACACAGCGGTCGGGTTCTTGGTCCGCAATTTCCAGAAAAACCGAGCGGAAAGTCTCGTGAAGGCTAATGTCCATTCGCTCAAATCGGTCCTCAGCTGCAGCTTTATCTGTTTCTCGCGATACAGCCCGACCCAAACCTACTTGCACAGGCAAGTCCAGTATAAGGGTTAGGTCCGGTTTTAGGTCGCCTAACACCAACTTTTGCAAGTCCCGGACTTTCTCGACGCCGACACCGCGCCCCGCGCCCTGATAGGCAATACTGGAATCGTAGAAGCGGTCACACAAAACCCAGCGGCCAGCATCAAGAGCCGGTGTGATAACCCGTTCCACATGGTCGGAGCGCGCTGCCGTATAAAGCAACACCTCGGTCATGGGGGTCCAGCGGTCCACGTCACCGGTGAGTACCAGATTGCGTATCTGTTCGGCGCCTGGTGCACCGCCTGGCTCCCGGGTACAGACGTGATCAATGCCCAAACCCTCAAACCATTGTGATAACAGTTTGATTTGGGTCGATTTGCCCGAGCCCTCGCCCCCCTCAAGGGTTATAAAGGGGCCTTTTTTCCTCGGTGATGCTGTCATTGATCAGGAATTTCTGCCCCGGCCGAACCAAACAACAGATAACTAAAAGCCGCGCCAATTTTACCGAATCCACCAACATCTTCAATAGCTTGACCAGCCTGAAGCGGCACTCGCACCGACCCTCTGCCACGCAGTTCAACAATCAACTCGCCAATATTCTGCCCTTTGGCGATTGGAGCCGCTACTGGGTTTATATATTCAATGGAAACCTTCATTTCTGCGCGCTGGCGCCGCGACATCGTGATCGCCAAATCCTCACTGATAACTAGCGGTACCGTCAACGCGTCGCCTAACCAAACCTCGGCATGAGCAACGGTTTCTCCTGCCCTAAACAACGGATAATGGCTGAAATTTCGGAAACCATACTGCAAAAGACGCTGGCTTTCGCGGGTGCGCTCGCTGGTCGACGACAACCCACCGAGAACAAGAACCAGACGGCGTCCTTCCCGTTCAGCAGAGGCCGCCAAGCCGTATCCGCTTTCTTCGGTGTGGCCGGTTTTGAGGCCATCAGCTCCCGGAAAGCGACCGAGCAACGGATTTCTGTTATAGCGATTGGATTCGAAATTCTTGTAAAGAAACTCCCGCTCACCAAACATGGGATACAGTTCCGGAAAATCCACCGACAATCGGTATGACAGCGTCGCTAAATCCCGCGCAGTCATAACATGACCTTCTTCTGGCCATCCGTTAGCGTTTTTGAAAACGCTGCCGTTCAAGCCGAGGTCAACCGCCTTTGCGTTGAGCCAATCAACAAACAATTCGTGCGAGCCAGCCATATGCTCTGCCAGAACCACGCAGGCGTCGTTGCCTGAAAGGACGATAATGCCCATCAGCAGTTGGCGGACTGTAACCACATCACGTGCACGTAGGAACATTGTAGAACCACGGTTGTTCCACTCTTTCCATGTTTCGTCTGACACGAGGACTTCATCATCCAACGACATTTCGCCCTGTTTTATCGCATCGAAAGCGTAATAAACTGTCATCAGTTTACTCATTGATGCGGGCGGAAACGGTGTGTCGGCATCCTTTTCGAAGAGAATACTGCCGGTGCTGGCATCCAGCAATACAGCTTGACGCGCCGGTGTGGCCATGGTTTGGGCCGCCGCCATCGTTGTAACGGCCATTGACCCTACAACGGCCAAAATCAGCTTGATACTACCCTTCGCAAACGCGTTCATTCTCTATTACCTTTTAACTAGCTACATTAAATTATAGACGCGAATTCAACGCGCTGTTTCAGTGAATATGCGGGCATCATAAAACCCATCAGCTACTACCCGGTCAAGCTTGTCTTTCGCCAGCAATCGCTGGAGAAATGGTCCAATTCTTACGCGCCAAAAAGCCTTGCCGTTTTGGACCTGGCGAATAACCCGTGCCGGATGTCCGGAGCGGCGCAGCTTATTTGCCTGCAGTGTTGCATTGTCCTGGTTGCCGTAGGAGCCAACTTGTACAAAATGGGTTTCCTTGCCTGCAACCTTTTTGTCGGGTGTCTGTGCGGGTCTGGCGGTTGGTCTTTGTGCCGGAGCAGCCACCTGCCGTCTGTTTGCACGTGCAGACCTCACGCGTCCGTTAGAATCAGATGCCTGAATGCGAACCCGGGTAACGCCTTGTTTCTGGAAACCCAGCAACTGCGCACCACGGCGCGACACATCTATCAAGCGACTTCCAACAAAGGGTCCACGGTCATTAACTCGAAGAACAATTGACCGATTGTTGGCCAAGTTGGTCACTTTCACATAGGACGGCATCGGCAGTGTTTTGTGCGCTGCCGTCAGCGCATTCATATTATAGGTTTCGCCGTTAGCTGTGGCTTTACCGTGAAAATCCTTGCCGTACCATGATGCATACCCGGTTTGATCATAGGTAGGGTCTTCTTTGGGGTGATACCACACGCCCGCGATTTTGTATGGGTTACCAACCTTGCGCTTCACGCCCTGATCGCCTTTTGGCACTTCATCGTTTGGCGGCATTTTGCCAAGTCGTGGCTTTGGCCCAGACGAACAAGCAACCACGGCGAGCGCCAACGCGAAAGTTAGTATTATTTTCGCCAGATTCATTCGCCTGTCCTCCACTTCATTCGCTTACCCTAACGCGAAGCATTGGCGATACTGCCTGCTTTGATCGCATCAGACAGCAAGCCAACCGACAAAGCATATTTGAACGACGGATTATAGCGCATGATCGAGCAAAAATTCCGGTAAACCAGATATCCTTCGCCGTCGCCCTCGTCTCCGACAATCAAAGCCGCAGGAATGGAACGCGGCGGTAAGGCTGTGCCGTCAAGTCGCCTGACACCAAGTGACTGCCAGTCTTGTAGGTCGCGCCATATACCCATCGACTTGAACGCCTTGCATTGACGGTCGGGTGATATGCCGTTCTCCTGCACCCCGACTAAGCTGGTTTCACCGCCTGCAGGCAGCTTAACTTTACGGCCCCAGGTTTGGTCATCGCGCCAGCCGAAAGACTTCAGGTAGTTAGCGATAGAGCCCTGAACGTCGGCCTTGTTTTGCCAAATATCCCTTTGTCCGTCGCCGTCCATATCCACAGCGTATTTAAGATAGTTTTCTGGCATAAATTGCGGCTGACCCATTGCACCCGCCCATGAGCCCTTTAACTTGTCGAAAGTTGTCATGCCCTTGTCGAGTATTTCAAGCGCTGCGAATAACTCACGGCGAAATCGTTTTGCTCTACGTTTGTCGTAAGCAAGCGTGGAAACGGTATCAAAAACCGAATAGGTCAGCGGCACCGTGCCATAATTGGTCTCAACGCCCCAAATGGCGGCAATGAAACGTGGCTGCACATTGTATTTAGTGGCGGCAGCGGTCAAACTTGCCTGGTGTTCATTAAGTGCTGTAGCGCCTTTGGCCTTGCGCCAGTCGCTGACCCGGGCATTCAGGTAACGTGCATAGGTTTGCTTGACCTCGGGCTGGTTTCTGTCCCGCTGTATAACTCTGACAATCGGTGTGACATCTGAAAGTGCGGTCTCAATGGTTTCTTGTCTGATCCCTCGCTTGCGCGCTTCTACCCGAACAAGTTCTAACCACGCCTCAAAAGCAGCATCCCGTTTGGGCGGAACCGGCTCTGCCGCAGGCTCGTCTACCGTTTCGTTCTGACCGGCCTCCTGTTTAGTTTGCTCGCCCTGAAACTTTGAGAATGCAGGTTGCGATACGATGAAAACCGTTAAAATACTAAAAAAGCCTGCCCCGGCAAATAATAGTGGGGAACCCAAGGACAACCAAAATGGTCGTGTTTTTCCGCCAAAATTCATCTCAACCACTCTCCCTAAACGTGGCCAACAGATTAGGCCTTTGTTGCCCCTGAAAACAAGCCTGCAATCACGTCATTTTCGTGGCAAATGCGATAAAAGGAGCACAAAAGATTGGTGAGACGTTATGAAATCGACGAAACAACCAAAAAAGGTCGGCGCTAATGCACCGACCTTTAGAATTTGGTGAGCCCGACAGGGTTCGAACCTGTGACCTACTGATTAAAAGTCAGCCGCTCTACCAGCTGAGCTACGGGCCCTCACAAATAATGCACGGGAAGAATACTCCCGAACGCGGCGGAACATAGGTGCATCACTTGGTCGGGTCAAGAAAAACCCGCGCCTTTTTAGATTTTTTTACACTTGGACACAAATTGCATCAGCGAACATACCTAGATTAGCAACACAACCCTCGGTACTTCGTCTGGTTCAAGAGACCAAATTGAGCAAACGCCAACATTTCACGTGGGCTTATTTGGCAAGCGGTGCATAGGCAATAATATCTATTTCTACCACCCCGGCATCCGGCAACAGCGCCGTTGTGCCCACGGCGCTCCATGCGGCATGGGGCTCTTCCATAAATTCGCCCTTGACCTCGGCCATCGCCAACACCTGATCGCGCTTGTTGACACTGAGTAGCGGGCTGTCAAAAACATGGAAACTGGTGATTTTGACAATGCTGTTCATATCGGTGCCAGCAGCATTCAAGATCGTTTGCAGGCGGGTAAAACCAAGACGCAGGTGTTTTTTAAAGGTTTCACGGTCAATCGGGGTTTCTTCACCACGAATGCTAACGGCGACGCCTGATAGAAACAGATAATCACCTGCTCTTACAGCGGGTGAAAAATGATAAGCACCGTCATACCAGCCTCTTTTCAGGCGCTCAGTAGCGATGATGGCGGTTTTATTGTGGCCGCTTACTTCAAGACCGTCAGCGCTTTTTTCCTGCGCGTGGCTTGCGTATCCCATTGAGCCTATTGTTAAAATAGCAATATATGTTAGAATTTTTCGCATGATTAATCCCCTTGCAACCGAACTATGCTGTGCACGCGCAGGAGATAGTAGACGCCTTCGATCGTCAACTAAACTTGGGTTGATCCAAACCAAAAGTGATACGCCCGGTCTGCCATTTAAAGGATTTCGATATCACCGCGCCCGTAGTTGGCCCTGAAATCTTCAGAGAAACGAGACAGATTACCTTCTGCAATTGCACCGCGCAATCCAGCCATGAGGTCCTGGTAAAATTGTAGATTATGCCAGGTAAGCAACATGGCGCCGAGGATTTCGCTGGATTTAATCAGATGATGAATATAGGCGCGGCTATACTGACTGCACGCCGGGCATCCGCAGGCGGCGTCGATGGGCCTGTCATCATCTTTGTGGCGGGCATTCTTCATATTGATCGGGCCAAACCGTGTGAACCCCTGCCCGGTGCGCCCAGACCGTGTAGGCATCACGCAGTCAAACATATCAATGCCGCGCTCAACAGCGCCGACAATATCATCGGGCTTGCCAACACCCATCAAGTAACGCGGTGCGTCCGCCGGCATGCGCGGCATGGTGAAATCAAGCACTTTGAACATCATGTCCTGGCCTTCGCCCACCGCCAACCCGCCAACAGCATAGCCATCGAAGCCTATCTCCGTCAGGGCATCAATAGAGCGAAAACGCAGGTCCTCATGAACCCCGCCCTGAACAATACCGAACAAGGCCGCACGACCAGCATGGTCAGCACCGCTATCAAAACCATCCCGCGAGCGCTGCGCCCAGCGCATTGATAGCTCCATTGAGCTTTTGGCGACCTCTTCAGTTGCCGGGAACGGCGTACACTCGTCAAATGCCATCACAATGTCGGTGCCAAGCAATCGCTGGATTTCCATCGATCGTTCCGGCGTCAACATTATTTTACTGCCATCAAGGTGGGACCGAAATTCAACGCCCTGTTCACTCATTTTCCTGAGCTCGGTCAGCGACATAACCTGAAAGCCACCCGAATCCGTCAATATAGGCCGATCCCAATTCATAAATTTATGCAGACCGCCCAGCCGGTTAATGCGCCCCGCTGTCGGGCGCAGCATCAAATGATAGGTATTGCCCAGCAGGATATCTGCCCCGGTCGAACGGACATTTTCCGGCTGCATAGCTTTAACCGTGCCCGCGGTTCCCACCGGCATAAAGGCAGGTGTGCGTATATCGCCGCGCTGCATGCGGATAACACCGGTTCGTGCTGCACCGTCGCTCGCAGACACATTAAATTGGAAACGTGGGGTCATTTTTCTTCTCTGGTGTCTTTTGTGGTGGCTTCTCTGGCAGGATATAACAGGCTGCTGTCGCCGTAAGAATAGAACCTGTACCCGCCTTCAACCGCATGGCCGTATGCTTTTTGCATAATTTGGAAACCTGAAAAAGCAGAAACCAGCATGAATAGCGTTGATTTAGGCAGGTGAAAATTGGTCATCAACAGATCAACAGCCTTGAAAACGTAGCCCGGCGTAATAAAAATTGCGGTATCGCCGCAGAACGGATGAACCACGCCGGTTTCATCCGCCGCACTTTCCAGCAGGCGCAGCGACGTCGTTCCCACCGACACAATCCGGCCGCCTGCAGCGCGCGCTTCGTTTAACTGAGCCGCAGTATCCGGACTAATCTCACCCCATTCGCTGTGCATAGTGTGGTCGTCGGTATCGTCAGCTTTAATCGGCAGGAACGTTCCTGCCCCCACATGCAAGGTAACCATTGCAAACCGTATTCCTTTGGTCTTCAGGCGGTCCATCATCGCAGGCGTAAAATGAAGCCCCGCAGTCGGTGCCGCAACCGCCCCGTCTTCTGCTGCATACATGGTTTGGTAATCGTGTTTGTCCCGGTCATCGACCGCGCGCTGTGAAGCGATATAGGGTGGCAGTGGCATAACGCCGTGCCCCTCAAGCGCCACAGTCATCTGCCCGGGCTCGACGTTGAATTCAAGCGTGCGCTCACCGTCTTCTCCAATAGCTGCTACTCGCGCCTTAAGGCCACTAAAATCAAGCGTGTCCCCCAACCGCGCTTTTTTCGCCGGTTTAGCAAACACCCGCCACGTGTTTTCGCTTTCGCGCTTGTGAAGCGTTACCTGGATATTGGCGTCACCGCGCTTGCCGCTTAATCGGCCTGGAATCACGCGCGTATTGTTGAAAACAAGTATATCACCGGACTTCAGTTGATCACACAAATCGGTGACACAGGCGTCGGCAAGGCCCGTTGGCTTAACAACAAGCATACGCGCACTGTCCCGTGGACTAGCCGGCCTCAGCGCGATATTCTCACGCGGCAGTTCAAAATCGAATAGATCAACATTCATGGCGCGGCTTTTAACCGAAGCAGTGCGCTAGAACAAGCAGCATCGTGCCAGATCGTGCCAGGCCGCAGGCGACCTAGCAAAAATCCTGCTTCAACAGTGAAATCAAAATGTCCGCAAGCGCGTATGCAAATTGCGGACAAATGGCTTATTTCACGTCTGCTGCAACTTGTACTTTGACAATTGACGATGGGTTCCGTGGCGGTTCACCGACAGCAATCTGGTCAACAAACTCCATGCCCGCTGACACACGGCCCCAAACGGTATATTCATAATCGAGCGCAGCGCAGCGTGTGAAACAGATGAAAAACTGGCTATCTGCACTGTCGGGGTCAGTAGCCCGCGCCATTGAAAGTGTACCGCGCATATGGGGAACGTTGTTAAACTCAGCGGCTATATGAGTGCCAGAACCACCAGTTCCGTTGTTTAGCGGATCCCCGCCTTGGGCCATAAAGCCCGGAATAACCCGGTGAAACTTCAACCCGTCATAAAAGCCTTCACGGACCAGTTCTTTAATGCGAGCAACATGCTTCGGTGCAATATCGGGACGCATTGAAATAACTACACGGCCAAATTCAAGGTCCATATACAGTGTATTTTCAAGATCCGGCCCGGCGTCACCGCCTGCTTGTGCTTGAGTTTCGCCAGTTTGGTCAGTCATAAAAATGCCCATAGCTAGAGTGAAAATAGTGAGAAGACGCATCATAGTTGTGTGGTCCGTCGATTATTTGTTTAAGTCGTAATCCGGCAAGTTATTTAGCCATACCGTCCACTTTTGCGACGACTTCTAACCCAACTTGTTGCGGAACAAAAGGAGCAATATTTCCACCGTACATCGCCACTTCTTTAACCAACCGGGACGCAATGGTCTGATACTTAGGGTCTGCCATCAAAAATACCGTTTCGATATCAGGGTTGATCTGATAGTTCATTCCGGTCATCTGGAATTCATATTCGAAATCAGCAACAGCCCGCAGACCTCGTATAATGAAATCGGCGCCAACGCGCTCTGCAAATTTCATCAACAATTCGTCAAATGGTACAACTTCGATTGCCGTGCCAGAGTTTTCAACCAACGGTGCGGTTTCTCGCGTAACAATATTCACTCGTTCCTCCAGAGTGAATAATGGATTTTTGCTGGGGTTTGTCGCTACGCCAATTACCAATTGGTCCACAAGACCAAGACTTCGCTTGATAATATCCATATGGCCATTGGTAATGGGGTCAAAAGTACCGGGATAAACGCCGACGCGCTGCTTTGCCATGGCCTGCCTCTCTTGTAAGACGCGATCATTTCGATTGCATAGCGGCAACATTCCCGAATATGTGTGAAAAAACAAGGTTTATCGAACACTATAGTCAACTATCTAGTTTAAACAGGATACCAAAATGCCAATAGAACCCGTTTTATATGGTCTTTTTATCATCGCGACAGCCGGGTTTATCTTTTCACCGGGGCCCATTGTTGGGCTGATAGTGGCGGAAACCCTTCGCGACGGACCCCGGCACGGCTTGGCAGTGGTTGCCGGGGCCACAACGGTGTCTTTTTCTTATCTGGCGGTCAATCTCTTCGGTTTCGCCAGTATTGCGGCGCTCCCGGACATATTCCTGGAAGCTATCCGATACGCCGGTGCCTTGTATTTGTATTATCTCGCCTATCAGGCCTTCACCCGCCCAGTAGCCTCACCGGATGCGAAGGGAATATTGCCGCCAGCGGCAGCGCCGCTTTGGGCCAGCTACCGCAAGGCTGTCATTGTCTGTGCAACAAGCCCCAAAACAATATTGTTTTTTGCCGCCTTTTTCCCACAATTTGTCAAAGAGGAGTTACCGCTCACGCCGCAATTGCTCGTTTTGTCAGTCACTTTTCTTATTGTGGCCTTTTTTATGGATATGGGCTGGGTGTTCACGGCGACAAAAGCCAAGAATTTTCTGACTCAACGTAACAAATTATCGCTGGCAAATAGGATTTCTGGCGGCGCGCTGGCCGCAGGTGCCACCTTGTTGTTGTTCATTAACAACTAAGGCCAGCTATCACATTAATAGCCGGCCTTAATTGTTTGATTTATTTTGATATTATTCTTCAGATGAGTCTGCTTCTTCGGCCTCATCCACTACCACTTCTGCAGTAGCTTCTGCGCCGTCTCCAATAGCCTCAACATCGTTTTCGGCGTTTTCGCCGTCCTCTTCGTCGTCATCCTCCGCTTCTTGAAGTTTGGCGACTGAAACAATTTTCTCCTTGTCCGCAACCTTGAACAGGGTCACGCCCTTGGTGTTACGGCTGGCGATACGAACATCATGCACCGGCGTGCGGATAAGCTTGCCCTGATCCGTCACCATCATCAGTTGTTCTTCAACCGTGATCGGGAACACGCCAACAACTGGGCCAATATCGGCTCTGAGCGCATCGCTGGACGGCACATTCCATATACCCTGCCCACCACGCCCGGTTACCCGGTACTCATGGCTGCTGGTACGTTTACCGAAGCCACCATTAGTCACTGTCAGGATAAATTGCTCTGGCGCAGCCAAGTCTGCCATACGCTCATCGCTCAATGTTTGCTCACCTGGCTCGCTTTTCCATGCAGCTGCTTTGAGATAAGCGGTTCGCTCGTCAGCCGAGGCGTCTGTGCTGTTGATAACGCACATGGATACAACTGATTCGCCTTTGCCAAATTTCATGCCGCGCACACCAGTAGAGGTGCGGCCAACAAACAAGCGAACATCGGTGGCTTTGAAGCGGATAGCACGCCCGCCGCTTGCAGCAAGCAGAATATCGTCTTCTTCGGTGCAAACATCTACACCGATCAGCTTATCGTCATCGTCCGAGAAACGGATCGCAATCTTGCCGTTGGCCATAACATTAGAGAAATCAGACAGTAAGTTGCGCCGCACATTGCCTTTGGCGGTTGCAAACATAACATGTAGGTCACGCCATGTAGCTTCGTCTTCCGGTAACGGCAGAATAGTGGCAATGGTTTCGCCCTGCTGCAATGGCAACATGTTGATGACCGCTTTGCCTTTGGACTGTGGACTACCAATGGGCAGTTTCCACACCTTCATTTTATAGACCTGCCCCAAATTGGAGAAAAACAGCACAGGCGTATGGGTATCAGCAATGAAGAGCGTTGAGAGAAAGTCTTCATCTTTGGTTTGCATGCCCGAGCGACCTTTTCCGCCGCGGCGTTGCGCCCGGTATGTAGAAAGCGGAACCCGCTTGATGTAACCAGAATGAGTAACGGTCACGACCATATCTTCGCGCGCAATCAAGTCTTCGTCTTCGTAGGAATTGATCGTGGTCGTATCAATCACTGTACGGCGGTCATTGCCAAAATCTGCTTGAACTTCAACCAGTTCCTCGCGCAGCACTTCAAACAAACGCTCACGAGACTGAAGAATTTCCAGATATTCTCGGATTCTCTGCGCCAGCGTTTCCAGCTCGCCGCCAATTTCATCGCGGCCAAGCGCCGTCAGGCGGTGCAGGCGCAAGTCAAGAATAGCCTTAATTTGCAGTTCGGAAAGTTGGTAGGTTCCGTCTTCGTTGATGCGGCCAGCTTCATTGATCAGCTCAAGATAAGACAGAATGTCGCCTGTTTCCCATCTTTTGGCGGCCAAGGCTTCACGCGCAGCGGCCGGTGAGGTGGCACCGCGAATGATTGCAACAACTTCATCAATATTTGCAACGGCTGTCACCAAACCAACCATCAAGTGGGCACGGTCACGAGCTTTGTTCAATTCGAACTTGGAACGACGCGTGATCACTTCCTCACGGAAGTCAATGAACGCCTGCAATACCGCCTTAAGCGTTAATTGTTCAGGCTTGCCGCCGTTGATAGCCAGCATATTAATGCCGAAGCTATTTTGCACTTGAGTGAAGCGGTAAAGCTGGTTGAGGACAACTTCAGGAACCGCGTCACGTTTTAACTCGATAACCACACGCACGCCGTCACGATCGCTTTCATCGCGCAGGTCAGAAATGCCCTCAATGCGTTTGGTTTGAACACATTCAGCAATCTTTTCAATCATTGAAGACTTGTTAACCTGAAACGGTACCTCGGTAATGATAATCGCGTTACGATCTTTTCGCACTTCTTCGATATGCGTTTTACTGCGGATAGTGATCGAACCTTTGCCAGTTTCATACGCCTGGCGGATACCGCTGAGGCCAAGAATGCTGGCGCCTGTTGGCAGGTCTGGGCCCTTCACATGCTCCATCAGGCCTTCAACATCAATTTCCGGGTCATCAATAAGTGCAAACACACCGTCGATAACTTCGCGCAGGCTGTGAGGCGGAATATTGGTCGCCATTCCAACCGCGATGCCAGTACCGCCGTTGACCAGCAAATTCGGGAAGCGCGCAGGCAAAACAACCGGCTCATGCTCGCTTTCATCATAGTTGGGGCGGAAATTAACCGTGTCTTTGTCGATATCCCCAAGCAAAGCAGTAGATACTTTGGCCATCCGTGCTTCGGTATAACGCATGGCAGCCGCGTTATCGCCGTCCATCGACCCGAAGTTACCCTGCCCGTGAATGAGCGGCGCA